>NZ_CAMHVK010000001.1:300000-383254 GCF_946188615.1 Streptococcus mitis | reverse complement strand
CTCTAAGCTATATCCTTGTTTTCTAAGTTCATAGATCTGAACTTTATCATCATAACTCAATTTCATAATAAAACACCGCAAAAGTTAGATTTTTTCTGTCTAACTTTTGGGGTGCAGTACATTGGTGCAGTCTTTTTCTCTTTCCGAAATGCCTGTGAAATATGGTATAATAGAAGAATGGCAAACAAGAATACAAGTAAAACAAGACGGAGACCGTCTAAAGCAGAACTCGAAAGAAAAGAAGCGATTCAACGAATGTTGATTTCGTTAGGAATCGCCCTTTTATTGATTTTCGCAGCCTTCAAATTAGGGGCTGCAGGTATAACCCTTTACAATTTAATTCGCTTGCTAGTGGGTAGCCTAGCTTATCTGGCAATATTTGGTATCCTGCTCTACCTCTTCTTTTTCAAGTGGATACGAAAACAGGAAGGGCTCCTATCTGGCTTTTTCACCATATTTGCAGGCTTACTCTTGATTTTGGAGGCCTACTTAGTTTGGAAATATGGTTTGGACAAGTCGGTCTTAAAAGGAACCATGGCTCAGGTTGTGACTGATTTGACTGGTTTTCGAACGACCAGTTTTGCTGGTGGAGGCTTGATTGGTGTTGGACTCTATGTGCCAACAGCCTTTCTCTTCTCAAATATCGGTACTTACTTTATTGGTTCTATCTTGATTTTAGTGGGTGCCCTCCTAGTCAGTCCTTGGTCTGTTTACGATATTGCTGAATTTTGCAGTAAAGGCTTTGCCAAATGGCGGGAAGGGCATGAGCGTCGAAAAGAGGAACGTTTTGTCAAACAAGAAGAAAAAGCTCGCCAAAAGGCTGAGGAAGAGGCTAGATTAGAACAAGAAGAGGCTGAAAAAGCCTTACTCGATATGCCTCCTATTGATATGGAAACGGGTGAAATTCTGACAGAAGATGTTGTGCTTGATGTTCCGCCTGTTCCGGAAGAAGAGTGGGTAGAACCAGAAATCATCCTGCCTCAATCTGAACTTGAATTCTCTGAACAGGAAGATGGCTCTGATGACGAAGATGTTCAGGTTGATTTTTCAGCAAAGGAAGCCCTCGAATACAAACTTCCAAGCTTACAACTCTTTGCCCCTGATAAACCTAAAGACCAGTCTAAAGAAAAGAAAATCGTTCGTGAAAACATCAAAATCCTAGAAGAAACCTTTTCTAGTTTTGGTATTAAGGTGACGGTGGAACGGGCTGAAATTGGGCCGTCCGTGACCAAGTATGAAGTCAAGCCAGCAGTCGGTGTACGGGTCAACCGCATTTCCAATCTCGCAGATGACCTCGCTCTAGCCTTGGCTGCCAAGGATGTCCGAATCGAAGCACCAATTCCTGGGAAATCCCTGGTCGGAATCGAAGTACCCAACTCTGAGATTGCTACTGTGTCCTTCCGCGAACTATGGGAACAATCTCAAACAAAAGCAGAAAATCTCTTGGAAATTCCTTTAGGGAAGGCTGTTAATGGAACCGCAAGAGCTTTTGACCTTTCTAAAATGCCTCACTTGCTCGTCGCAGGTTCAACGGGTTCAGGGAAGTCAGTAGCTGTTAACGGCATTATCGCTAGCATCCTCATGAAGGCGAGACCTGACCAAGTTAAATTTATGATGGTCGATCCCAAGATGGTTGAGTTGTCTGTTTACAATGATATTCCCCACCTCTTGATTCCAGTTGTGACCAATCCACGTAAGGCTAGCAAGGCTCTGCAAAAGGTTGTGGATGAAATGGAAAATCGTTATGAACTCTTTGCCAAGGTGGGAGTTCGGAATATTGCAGGTTTTAATGCCAAGGTAGAAGAGTTCAATGCCCAGTCTGAGTACAAGCAGGTTCCGCTACCGTTCATTGTCGTGATTGTGGATGAGTTGGCTGACCTCATGATGGTTGCCAGCAAGGAAGTGGAAGATGCCATCATTCGTCTCGGACAGAAGGCGCGTGCTGCAGGTATCCACATGATTCTTGCAACCCAGCGTCCATCCGTTGATGTCATTTCTGGTCTGATCAAGGCCAATGTCCCATCTCGTGTCGCTTTCGCAGTTTCATCAGGAACAGACTCCCGTACTATTTTAGATGAAAATGGAGCTGAGAAACTGCTTGGTCGAGGAGATATGCTCTTTAAACCGATTGATGAAAATCATCCAGTTCGTCTCCAAGGATCCTTTATCTCGGATGATGATGTTGAACGCATCGTAAACTTTATCAAGGCTCAGGCAGATGCGGACTACGATGAGAGTTTTGATCCAGGTGAGGTTTCTGAAAATGAAGGTGAATTCTCAGATGGTGAAACTGGTGGAGATCCGCTTTTTGAAGAAGCCAAGGCTTTGGTAATCGAAACTCAGAAAGCTAGCGCATCTATGATTCAGCGTCGTTTGTCAGTTGGATTTAACCGTGCGACCCGTCTCATGGAAGAGCTTGAGATGGCAGGTGTCATTGGTCCAGCTGAAGGTACCAAACCAAGAAAAGTTTTACAACAATAAAAGAATAGCTTCTTTCCAAGTTTGGAAGGAGGCTATTTTAGTGATTATTGATTAGTTTTATTTTCCGAAGTTGGACTATTGGACTGTTTTTCATTTTCAGTAGCAGGTTTACTTGGACTAGGAGCAGGAGTAGTAGAGTCCTGAGTTGCTGTTTTCTGCTCTTCTTTTTTCTCTTCCTTGACGCTAGCTTTTGGTGTTTCCTCTTGCTGTGTTTTTTCTTGAGAAGTGTTATTTTCCTTATTGGGACTAGTGTTTTCCTGAGGGGATTCCTTTTGAATTTCTTTGACAATGGTTGTCGTCTGGCTTGTCGTAGGTTCTTTTTTAGTATTTTTGTTATTATCCAAGGCGTTCATGATCGTGATACTAGCAGTAATTAAGCCGAGGATACTACCGATAGTAGCAACGGTTTTTTGAAAGACTGTAAAGCCTTTTTTGATGTGTTCTGTTTTTGGTTTTGAAGTTCTACGATAATTAGACATACATTCTCTCCTTTAATTAAAATTTATTATACCGCATTTCTTTAAAAAAATCTTAAAAAAAGAGGAATTGCCCTTTCTTGTCGCAAGCAACGTTTCATGATACAATAGAGGGAGTGATTTTAGAAAGCGTGAGAAAACATGATTTACTTTGATAATTCGGCGACGACCAAGCCTTATCCTGAAGCCCTTGAAACCTATATGCAGGTCGCTTCAAAAATTTTAGGAAATCCATCTAGTCTCCATCGTTTGGGAGACCAGGCAACACGAATCTTAGATGCTTCGCGCCAACAGATTGCGGATTTAATCGGTAAGAAAAGCGATGAAATCTTCTTTACTTCTGGTGGGACAGAAGGAGATAACTGGGTTATCAAGGGTGTGGCCTTTGAAAAAGCTCAGTTTGGAAAGCACATCATTGTATCAGCCATTGAACATCCGGCAGTCAAAGAGTCAGCCCTTTGGTTGAAATCTCAAGGTTTTGAAGTGGATTTTGCTCCAGTTGATAACAAAGGATTTGTGGATGTTAAAGCGTTAGCAGATTTGATAAGACCTGATACGACCCTCGTTTCCGTCATGGCTGTGAACAATGAAATCGGTTCTGTTCAGCCCATTGAGGCTATTTCAGAACTGTTAGCAGACAAGCCGACTATTTCCTTCCACGTTGATGCGGTTCAGGCACTTGCCAAGATTCCGACTGAAAAGTATCTGACAGAACGAGTGGATTTTGCGACTTTCTCTAGTCACAAGTTTCACGGAGTTAGAGGTGTTGGATTTGTCTATATCAAGTCTGGCAAGAAGATTACGCCTCTGTTGACTGGTGGTGGTCAGGAGCGTGATTATCGTTCAACAACTGAAAATGTGGCAGGAATTGCAGCGACAGCCAAGGCTCTCCGCTTGTCTATGGAAAAGCTAGATATCTTTACTAGCAAGACTGGTCAGATGAAGGCAGTGATTCGCCAAGCACTTCTGGACTATCCAGATATTTCTGTCTTTTCAGATGAGGAAGACTTTGCCCCTCATATTCTGACTTTTGGAATCAAGGGTGTTCGTGGTGAAGTCATCGTTCACGCCTTTGAAGACTATGATATTTTTATCTCAACGACCTCTGCTTGTTCGTCCAAGGCAGGGAAACCAGCCGGAACCCTGATTGCCATGGGAGTAGATAAAGATAAGGCTCAGTCAGCTGTGCGTCTTAGCCTAGACCTTGAAAATGATATGAGTCAGGTCGAGCAGTTCTTGACCAAGTTAAAATTGATTTACAATCAAACTAGAAAAGTAAGATAGGAGCATTCATGCAGTATTCAGAAATTATGATTCGCTACGGTGAGCTGTCAACCAAGGGCAAAAACCGTATGCGTTTCATCAATAAACTTCGCAATAATATTTCAGACGTTTTGTCTATCTATCCCCAAGTTAAGGTAACGGCAGATCGTGACCGTGCCCACGCTTACCTCAATGGAGCAGATTATACAGCAGTAGCAGAATCGCTTAAACAAGTTTTTGGAATTCAAAACTTTTCCCCTGTTTATAAGGTTGAAAAATCTGTAGAAGTTCTGAAGTCTTCTGTCCAAGAGATTATGCAGGACATCTACAAGGATGGCATGACCTTTAAAATTTCTAGCAAGCGTAGCGACCACAACTTTGAGTTGGATAGTCGTGAACTCAATCAAACCCTTGGAGGTGCTGTTTTTGAAGCTATTCCAAATGTGCAAGCTCAAATGAAAAGTCCTGACATCAATCTTCAGGTGGAAATCCGTGAAGAAGCAGCCTATCTTTCTTATGAAACTATTCGTGGGGCTGGTGGTTTGCCAGTTGGAACTTCAGGTAAAGGCATGCTTATGTTGTCAGGAGGGATTGACTCACCTGTAGCAGGTTATCTTGCACTTAAGCGTGGGGTGGATATTGAGGCTGTTCACTTTGCCAGCCCACCATATACTAGTCCTGGTGCCCTTAAAAAAGCCCAAGATTTGACTCGAAAATTGACCAAGTTTGGGGGCAATATCCAGTTTATCGAAGTGCCTTTCACAGAGATTCAAGAGGAAATTAAGGCCAAGGCGCCAGAAGCCTATCTCATGACCTTGACGCGTCGTTTTATGATGCGGATTACCGACCGTATTCGTGAGGTACGAAATGGTTTGGTTATCATCAATGGGGAGAGTCTAGGTCAAGTAGCCAGCCAAACCCTTGAAAGCATGCAGGCTATTAACGCTGTGACCAACACTCCCATCATTCGTCCTGTGGTTACCATGGATAAGTTGGAAATCATTGATATTGCACAAGAAATCGATACCTTTGACATTTCAATCCAGCCATTTGAAGACTGTTGTACCATTTTTGCGCCAGATCGTCCAAAAACAAATCCTAAGATTAAGAATGCAGAGCAATATGAAGCTCGCATGGATGTTGAAGGTTTAGTTGAGCGAGCTGTGGCTGGAATCATGATTACTGAGATTACACCGCAGGCTGAAAAAGATGAAGTGGATGACTTGATTGACAATCTGCTCTAATCAGAAAATCCAGAAGAATTTAGAAAAATAAATGAAAAAGTTAGTTTTTAATTCCAAAAATGGAAGCAAAACTAACTTTTTTTCTATAATTGTGATATAATAAAATAAAATTTTGAATATAGAGAGTTTTCTGACAATGAATCAATCCTACTTTTATTTAAAAATGAAAGAACATAAACTCAAGGTTCCTTATACAGGTAAGGAACGTCGTGTACGTGTTCTTCTGCCTAAAGATTATGAGAAAGACACGGATCGTTCCTATCCCGTTGTTTACTTTCATGACGGGCAAAATGTTTTTTATAGCAAGGAGTCTTTCATTGGCCATTCATGGAAGATTATCCCAGCTATTAAGCGTAATCCTGATATCAGTCGCATGATTGTCGTCGCCATTGACAATGATGGTATGGGGCGGATGAATGAGTATGCGGCTTGGAAGTTCCAAGAATCTCCTATCCCAGGGCAGCAGTTTGGTGGTAAGGGTGTGGAGTATGCCGAGTTTGTCATGGAGGTGGTCAAGCCTTTTATCGATGAGACCTACCGTACCAAAGCTGACCGCCAGCATACGGCTATGATTGGGTCTTCACTAGGAGGCAATATTACCCAGTTTATCGGTTTGGAATACCAAGACCAAATTGGTTGCTTGGGCGTCTTTTCATCTGCCAACTGGCTCCATCAAGAAGCCTTTAATCGCTATATTGAACGAAAGAAACTATCGCCTGACCAGCGTATCTTTATCTATGTTGGAACAGAAGAAGCAGATGATACGGACAAGATCCTGATGGCTGGTAATATCAAACAAGCCTATATCGACTCGTCGCTACGCTATTATCATGATTTGATAGTAGGTGGGGTACACTTAGATAATCTTGTCTTGAAAGTTCAGTCTGGTGCCATCCATAGTGAAATCCCTTGGTCGGAGAATTTACCAGACTGTCTGAGATTTTTTGCAGAGAAATGGTAAGTTAGAAAAGGAGAAAGCCAATGCATATTGAAAACCTTAGCCACTGGAGTGGTCATCTCAACCGTGAAATGTACCTCAATCGTTATGGACATGCTGGGATTCCAGTTGTGGTCTTTGCTTCATCAGGTGGTAGTCACAATGAATACTATGATTTTGGCATGATTGATGCCTGTGCTTCCTTTATCGAGGAAGGCCGTGTTCAGTTCTTTACCCTATCCAGTGTAGACAGTGAGAGCTGGTTGGCCACTTGGAAAAACGGTCACGACCAAGCGGAGATGCACCGTGCCTATGAACGCTATGTGATTGAAGAGGCCATTCCTTTTATCAAGCATAAGACAGGTTGGTTTGATGGTATGATGACGACAGGTTGCTCGATGGGCGCCTACCATGCAGTCAACTTTTTTCTCCAACATCCAGATGTCTTTACCAAGGTGATTGCTCTTAGTGGTGTTTACGACGCACGTTTCTTTGTTGGCGATTACTACAATGACGATGCTATTTATCAAAACTCGCCAGTAGATTATATCTGGAATCAGAATGACGGCTGGTTTATTGACCGTTACCGTCAGGCAGAGATTGTGCTGTGTACGGGTCTTGGAGCCTGGGAACAAGACGGTCTACCATCTTTCTACAAGCTTAAAGAAGCCTTTGACCAGAAACAAATTCCAGCCTGGTTTGCTGAATGGGGACACGATGTCGCCCACGACTGGGAATGGTGGCGCAAACAAATGCCTTATTTCCTCGGCAATCTCTATTTATAAAAGGAGTGACCTATGAATTACCTTGTTATTTCTCCCTACTATCCACAAAACTTTCAACAGTTTACCATCGAACTAGCCAATAAAGGTATTACCGTCTTGGGAATTGGTCAAGAGCCTTACGAGCAATTGGATGAACCTTTACGTAATAGCCTGACAGAATATTTCCGTGTTGATAATCTTGAGAACACAGACGAAGTCAAACGTGCAGTTGCTTTTCTCTTTTATAAGCATGGCCCAATTGATCGCATCGAATCTCATAATGAATACTGGCTTGAGCTGGACGCAGCACTCAGAGAACAATTCAATGTCTTTGGTGCCAAACCAGAGGATCTCAAAAAGACAAAATATAAGTCTGAAATGAAGAAACTCTTCAAAAAAGCTGGTGTCCCCGTGGTACCTGGAGCTGTTATCAAGACGGAAGCAGATGTGGATCAAGCTGTGAATGAAATCGGCCTTCCAATGATTGCAAAACCTGACAATGGAGTGGGAGCAGCCGCCACCTTTAAGCTTGAAACAGAAGACGATATCAATCACTTCAAGCAAGAATGGGACCATTCGACCGTTTATTTCTTTGAAAAATTTGTCACTTCCAGCGAAATTTGCACCTTTGATGGTTTAGTGGATAAGGATGGAAAGATTGTCTTCTCAACGACCTTTGACTACGCCTATACACCGCTTGATCTCATGATTTACAAGATGGACAATTCTTATTACGTTCTCAAGGATATGGATCCTAAATTACGTAAATATGGTGAGGCAATTGTCAAAGAATTTGGTATGAAAGAACGGTTCTTCCATATTGAGTTTTTCCGCGAAGGGGACGACTACATTGCTATTGAGTACAATAACCGTCCTGCAGGTGGTTTTACCATTGATGTTTATAACTTTGCTCATTCCTTGGACCTCTATCGTGGATATGCAGCTATTGTCGCAGGAGAAGAGTTCCCAGCGTCAGAATTTGAACCTCAGTTTTGTTTAGCTACATCCCGTCGTGCGAATGCTCACTATGTCTATTCTGAGGAGGACTTGCTTGCCAAATACAGTCATCAGTTCAAGGTTAAAAAAATCATGCCTGCAGCCTTTGCGGAACTTCAAGGGGATTACCTGTATATGCTGACAACTCCGAGTCGACAAGAAATGGAGCAAATGATTGCAGATTTCGGACAACGTCAAGAATAAGAACTTTCGGATTAAGGAAAATTACTCCCTTAATCCTTTTGTTTTTTATAAGAAATAAAACCGCTTTCTCATATATTCTTTTAGAAAACATATTGCTAAAAGATATAAAAATTGATAGAATAAGGATTGTCTAAAAAATTTTAAGGAGAATCTATCAAATGGATTTTACATGGGCAATTAAATATGCCACTGAATTCTTGGGAACTGCTATTTTGATCATTCTTGGTAATGGTGCAGTTGCTAACGTTGAACTTAAAGGTACGAAAGGTCACCAAAGTGGCTGGCTCGTTATCGCTGTTGGTTACGGTATGGGGGTTATGATTCCAGCTTTGATGTTTGGTAACGTATCAGGTAACCACATCAACCCAGCCTTCACTCTTGGACTTGCAATCAGCGGTCTCTTCCCTTGGGCACAGGTAGCGCCTTATATCCTTGCACAAGTTTTGGGTGCTATCTTTGGTCAAGCCTTGGTTGTGGCAACACACCGCCCATACTACTTGAAAACTGAAAATCCAAACAACATCTTGGGTACTTTCTCAACAATTTCAAGTTTGGATAATGGTACAAAAGAATCACATTTTGCAGCAACTGTTAATGGTTTTGTAAATGAGTTTGTTGGTTCATTTGTTCTTTTCTTTGCAGCTCTTGGAATGACTAAAAACTTCTTTGGTGCTGAACTAGTATCAAAAGCACAAGCGGCTATTAATGCTCAAGTTGCACAAGCAACTACTCAAGGTCAAACCATTCCTCAAGAACAAGTAACAGCAGCACTTGACCAAGCTAAAGAACAAGTAGCACCATTTATGACATCTGGTCTTGGAATTGCTCACTTGGCAGTAGGTTTCCTAGTTATGGCCTTGGTAACATCACTTGGTGGACCTACAGGACCTGCCTTGAACCCAGCCCGTGACTTGGGACCACGTCTCCTTCATGCTTTCCTTCCAAAATCAGTTCTTGGTGAGCACAAAGGTGATTCAAAATGGTGGTACTCTTGGGTACCAGTAGTAGCACCGATCGCAGCAGCAATTGCCGCAGTAGCTATCTTCAAATTCCTTTACCTATAAGAAATTGAAACCGAGGAAATCCTCGGTTTTTTAGATGAAATTTTACGAAAAAAAGCTAAATCTGAGCATAATTTCTTGTAAAAAATTCTAAAATCCTTTAAAATAAAAGAGTTGGAGGAATTTATGAATGTAAATCAGATTGTACGGATTATTCCTACTTTAAAAGTTAATAATAGAAAATTAAATGAAACATTTTATATAGAAACCCTTGGCATGAAGGCCTTGTTAGAAGAGTCAGCCTTTCTGTCACTAGGTGATCAAACAGGTCTAGAAAAGCTGGTTTTAGAAGAAGCTCCAAGTATGCGCACTCGTAAGGTAGAGGGAAGAAAAAAACTAGCTAGATTGATTGTCAAGGTGGAAAATCCCTTGGAAATCGAAGAACTCTTATCTAAAACAGATTCGATTCATCAATTATATAAAGGTCAAAACGGCTACGCTTTTGAAATTTACTCTCCAGAAGATGATTTGGTTTTGATTCATGCGGAAGATGATAGAGAAAGTCTAGTAGAAGTAGAAGAAAATCCTGAATTTCAAACAGATTTGGAATCAATTTCTTTAAGTAAATTTGAGATTTCTATGGAATTACATCTCCCAACTGATGTCGAAAGTTTCTTGGGAGTATCTGAAATTGGGGCATCCCTTGATTTTATTCCAGCTCAGGGGCAGGATCTGACTGTGGACAGTACGGTTACCTGGGACTTGTCTATGCTCAAGTTCTTGGTCAACGAATTAGACATAGCAAGTCTGCGCCAGAAGTTTGAGTCTACCGAATATTTTATTCCTAAGTCTGAAAAATTCTTCCTTGGTAAAGATAGAAATAATGTTGAATTGTGGTTTGAAGAAGTATGAAGTGGACCAAGATTATTAAAAAAATAGAAGAACAAATCGAGGCAGGGATTTATCCCGGAGCCTCTTTTGCGTATTTTAAGGACCATCAATGGACGGAGATCTATGTAGGACATAGTGACCCAGAACATGGCTTGGATACTGAGGCAGGACTAGTTTACGACCTAGCCAGTGTTAGCAAGGTTGTTGGAGTTGGCACTGTTTTTACCTTCTTGTGGGAAAAAGGTCAATTAGATATTGATAGACCGGTAACAGATTTTTTAGCTGAGAGTGATTATCCAGACATCACTATTCGCCAGCTCTTAACCCACGCTACAGATCTTGATCCTTTTATTCCCAATCGTGATCTTTTAACAGCACCTGAATTAAAGGAAGCGATGTTTCATCTTAAGAGACGAAGTCAGCCAGCCTTTCTTTATTCGGATGTCCATTTTTTGCTGTTGGGTTTTATTTTGGAAAGAATCTTTAATCAAGACTTGGATGAGATTTTACAGGAGCAAGTCTGGAAACCTTGGGGAATGGCGGAAACCCAATTTGGGCCTGTTGAGCTTGCTGTTCCAACAGTCAGAGGTGTAGAGGCAGGCATAGTACATGATCCCAAGGCTCGCCTTCTGGGCAGACATGCAGGTAGTGCTGGTTTATTTTCTACTGTAAAGGATTTACAAATCTTTTTAGAACATTATTTAGCAGATGATTTTGCAAGAGATTTGAGTCAAAATTTTTCTCCTTTGGATGACAAGGAACGTTCTTTAGCATGGAATTTGGAAGGAGATTGGCTAGACCATACGGGCTATACAGGTACCTTCATCATGTGGAATCGGCAGAATCAAGAAGCGGCTATTTTTCTATCGAATCGTACCTATGAAAAGGATGAGAGGGCTCAATGGATTGTAGACCGCAATCAAGTGATGGACTTGATTCGTAAAGAAGAGTAAGGAGAGACATGTCAAACAGTTTAAAAGGGACTATATTAACAGTTGTGGCTGGGATTGCTTGGGGCTTGTCAGGAACGAGTGGCCAATACCTGATGGCACATGGAATTTCGTCTCTGGTTTTAACTAACTTACGACTTTTAATCGCCGGTGGGATTCTCATGGTCTTGGCTTATGCTACTGCAAAGGATAAAATGCTGGCCTTTTTAAAGGATAGAAAGAGTTTGCTGTCTCTTCTTATTTTTGCTCTAATTGGCCTCTTCCTCAATCAATTTG
The DNA here is from genome assembly GCF_946188615.1 of Streptococcus mitis. Classification (GTDB taxonomy): domain Bacteria; phylum Bacillota; class Bacilli; order Lactobacillales; family Streptococcaceae; genus Streptococcus; species Streptococcus mitis_BZ. Next base: position 371,771 of record NZ_CAMHVK010000001.1, on the reverse strand, counting down.
CCTATCTAACTGCTATTCAGGAAACCAATGCAGGAACCGCGACGGTGCTTCAGTATGTTTGCCCTGTCGGGATTTTGATTTATAGCTGTATCAAGGATAAGGTAGCACCGACACTGGGAGAGATTGTTTCTATCATATTAGCCATCGGAGGGACCTTTCTGATCGCCACTCATGGGCAGTTGGACCAGTTATCCATGACACCTGCCGGTCTGTTCTGGGGTCTCTTTTCTGCTCTGACTTACGCCCTGTATATCATTTTGCCCATAACCTTGATTAAGAAGTGGGGTAGCAGTTTGGTCATTGGTGTGGGAATGGTCATAGCTGGTTTGGTCGCCCTTCCTTTTACAGGGGTTCTACAGGCCAATATACCGACTAGTCTTGATTTTTTCCTTGCTTTTGCGGGCATTATCCTTATCGGGACTGTCTTTGCCTATACAGCCTTCTTAAAAGGAGCCAGTCTGATTGGACCAGTTAAGTCAAGTTTGTTGGCTTCAATTGAGCCAATCTCGGCGGTTTTCTTTGCCTTCCTAATTATGAATGAACAATTTTATCCTATTGATTTTCTTGGTATGGCAATGATTTTAATTGCAGTCACTTTGATTTCGTTGAAAGATTTACTCTTAGAAAAATAAAAAGACTCTTTGTCCGTGACAGAGAGTTTTTGCGTGGTAATCTAATTATTTTCAAGATAAAATTCAAAGCGTTCGCCTACATACTGACTTTTTACGTATTCAAATGCAGTACCATCTTCTAGGTAGGAAACCTGAGTCAAACCTAGAATAGCATGTCCTTTTTCAACTTCCAAATAGTGGGCAATTTTTTCCTTAGCAAGACGAGCATAAATAGTCTGCTGTGATTTACCAATACGGTAGCCGTGTTTTTGCAGAGTTTGAAAGAAATGACTGGTGATTTCTTCTTTTTTAAAGTCCTTAATGAATTTTTCAGGAATAGAAGCAACTTCATAAACTAGAGGAACTTGGTCGGCATAGCGAACCCGTTCCATTCGGATAATATTCTCCGTTGGAGAAATTCCTAGCTTGGCAACTTCCTGTTCATTGGGAATGGTTTTTCTGTAGGAAATGAGTTGGCTAGAGGGAACTTTACCTTGGGACTTAACAATTTCAGTAAAACTGGTTGTGCCTCTCATCTTTTCTTGTACACGTGTACTGGATACAAAGGTGCCGCTTCCTACACGGCGCTCTAAAACTCCTTCTTCGACCAAGAGGGAAATAGCTTGGCGGAGGGTCATGCGACTGACCGCAAACTGCTCTGCTAAATCTCGTTCACTTGGAAGTCTCTCACCGATGGCCCAACGATGTTCGTCAATATCCTTTTTAATCTGGTCATGGATTTTCATATAAGCGGGTAGCATATTTTTCACTTCATTTCTATCTTTTCTCTATTGTACCCCAATAAACTAGAAAAAGTCAAACTTCGCCTTGTTTAGTTGGTAATTCGCACTTATTTGTGATAGAATATTGAAAAAAGATATTTCTTTTAAGAAAGGAAAAAGATGAGCAACATTTCAACTGATTTGAAAGATGTAGAAAAAATCATCGTGTTGGACTATGGTAGCCAATACAACCAGCTGATTTCACGCCGTATCCGTGAGATTGGTGTTTTTTCAGAACTAAAAAGCCATAAAATTTCAGCTGCTGAAGTTCGTGAAATCAACCCTGTAGGAATCATCCTTTCAGGTGGTCCAAACTCTGTATACGAAGATGGTTCATTTGATATTGACCCAGAAATCTTCGAACTTGGAATTCCTATTTTGGGAATTTGTTATGGTATGCAGTTATTGACCCATAAACTTGGAGGAAAAGTTGTTCCTGCAGGTGATGCTGGAAATCGTGAATACGGTCAATCAACTCTTACTCACACATCATCAGCTCTTTTTGAATCAACACCAGACGAGCAGACTGTTTTGATGAGCCATGGTGATGCGGTTACTGAAATTCCTGCTGACTTTGTTCGTACAGGTACATCAGCTGACTGCCCATACGCAGCCATCGAAAACCCAGATAAACACATTTACGGTATCCAATTCCACCCTGAAGTTCGCCATTCTGTATACGGGAATGACATCCTTCGTAACTTTGCCCTTAACATCTGTAAGGCTAAAGGCGACTGGTCAATGGATAACTTCATTGATATGCAGATCCAAAAAATTCGTGAAACCGTCGGTGATAAACGTGTCCTTCTTGGTCTATCAGGTGGGGTTGACTCTTCAGTTGTTGGGGTTCTTCTCCAAAAGGCTATTGGCAATCAATTAATCTGTATCTTTGTAGACCACGGTCTTCTTCGTAAAGGAGAAGCGGACCAAGTTATGGACATGCTTGGTGGTAAGTTTGGTTTGAATATCGTCAAAGCAGACGCTGCTAAACGTTTCCTTGATAAACTTGCTGGCGTTTCTGACCCAGAACAAAAACGTAAAATCATCGGTAACGAATTTGTGTATGTCTTTGATGACGAAGCAAGTAAGCTCAAAGATGTGAAATTCCTTGCTCAAGGTACCTTATACACAGACGTTATCGAGTCTGGTACAGATACAGCTCAAACTATCAAGTCACACCACAACGTGGGTGGTCTTCCAGAAGACATGCAGTTTGAACTGATCGAACCATTGAACACTCTCTATAAAGATGAAGTTCGTGCCCTTGGTACAGAGCTTGGTATGCCAGACCATATCGTATGGCGCCAACCATTTCCAGGACCAGGACTTGCTATCCGTGTCATGGGTGAAATCACTGAAGAGAAACTAGAAACCGTTCGTGAATCAGACGCTATCCTTCGTGAGGAAATTGCTAAAGCAGGTCTTGACCGCGATATCTGGCAATACTTCACAGTGAACACAGGCGTTCGTTCAGTCGGTGTTATGGGTGACGGTCGTACATATGACTACACGATTGCAATCCGTGCTATCACCTCTATCGATGGTATGACAGCTGACTTTGCAAAGATTCCTTGGGATGTCCTTCAAAAGATTTCTGTACGTATCGTAAACGAAGTGGACCACGTTAACCGCATCGTCTATGATATTACAAGTAAACCACCTGCAACAGTTGAGTGGGAGTAAAGCTATAAATACTTTACTCTTATAGTAAATGAAAAATAAGGATTTCGAGAGAACAAAATCGTTCTCTCTTTTTTTAGCTGAATATTTTAAGTAAAAGGTTAAGCTATTCTTTCATAAAACAAGACAGAATGGTTGCCTCCAAAGTCTCATCATAAGAGAACAGTTATATTCTCTGGATCTACTTTTGAGATGGTAAAAATAGATATACTGATATCCATTCCTTTTATCATATCCTTGATTTCTTAAGTTTTAAAGACAGTTTAATCAGGATTCCTTTTATATATCGATTAAGAAATAAATAATCTGTCTTGAATCCTACCATAGATGTATAAAGAGTCATTTTGTTTTTTGTTTCGTATCAGTATCAATCCGTTCTGATATTGTTTTTTGAATTGTAGAAAATTCTAGTATAGTAGTTAGGAAGTTTTTATAAATTTATTGTATTTAATTCTTGAGTTGAGACCTTTACTTTTTTAGCTAATTATGTAATAATATTAACAATACAAATAAATGAAAGTTGGTGTTTCTATTGCATAAAGCAGTAAAACAAGAAAAAGGTCATGGCTATCTCCGTAAAACTAAGTTAGGTTTGTTAAGTGGTATTATCCTAACGACTGCTTTAGGGAGTTTATTTTTAAATGGGATTGTAAGCGCTGACGAACAACCAAATTCAAGTACACCTCCTAATGCAGCACAGACTCCTCCTAGCGAAACTGTGGTTCAAAGTGAGTATGAAACGAGTACAACACATACGGTAAAAGAAACCGAGTTAAAAGCTAAAGTTGAAGAAGTAAAAGCTTTAGGGGTTAAGGTTACAGAAACACCCACTGAAAATGTAGGTGTTGCAAATAGTTCTTCTGAGGTTACACATATACGCACAACTGCCGAAGAGAAAGTAGATGCTCAAATTCGTGATTTAGAGTCTGCAAAAGCAGAGAAAGTACAAGCTGATGCTGATCGAGCTAAGATTGAAGAGTTTAAAAATAATCACCTTACTGCAAATTATGTCAACGTAAAAGATAAGATTGCAAGTCAAGTGAATTCAAGATTAGCGTCCGATGATGTCAATAAAGAAATAACACTCAGTAATTTGACTTCTACTGAGGGTGAAGTTCGTTATTTAAACACAGACTCAGTCGATGTAAGAACTAGAGAGGGCGTTGCAGATGCTTTAGGTCGCGATGTAACTACGACTGACACACACGTAACTGTTAAAACTGGAGCAGCTAATCTTCCGGGATTGGAGAAACTTAGGGCTAAGGATAGTAGTGCTGGTTATAGCGGATATATTGTAGAAGCGAAAAACGGTGAAACTTTTACTTACACAGTGAATTTAGATCCAACCAGTGTATTAACATCTAAATATGGTGTTGCAAGTATTGATACAAGTCTCCGTTTGAATTACACTTTACCTGAGGAAACGAAAGTCTATGTAATTATTCGTGGTCAAGCAATTTTACAAGAAATTTTCGTTAAGAACTTATCTAGACGGGTTGCAGGTCAATCGGACTTAGTTAAGTACACTAAGACATTTACTTATAAAGATGCTAAAGGCCAAGAAATTCCGTTAGATAAATTACTCTCTACAATATTAAATGAACAGGCTTTCGGTGGTGAATCTGTAATTAAACCATCAGATGTACCTGAGAAAAAAATTAAAGAGTTCGAATTAAGGTCACCTATTGGCTCAACAGGACAGGTACTATACGAGTTAAGGAGAGAAAATTCTCTTATAGGTGAAAATACGATTTCATCAAGTAATTATCTAAATGCGCGTATGCCAAGAGGACAAATATCTGCTTATTTAAGTCAAAATACCTTCACCAATAAGATTCCTAAGGTTGAGATAATAGATCCAGATAAGGCTTTGAACGGTGTATCTCGTGACTATCATTTGGTGACTTATACAGAGGTTCAACATAAAGGTAAGGTTACTCAAAAGTTTGTCAATGAACAAGGTGCTGAGATTCGACCGTCTGTTACAAGTGAGGTAAAAGCAGTAGGGGAGCAAATTACATTAACTCATCCTACGGATATTGACTTTGAGAACAAGCGTTATACCTTTAAAGACCAAGATAAACAAGATATTACAGAGATTGTAAAAGGTGAAACTAATATAACTTATGTTTATAAACAAAAGTATGAAAATAATTTATCACCTGTTGAGATTGAAACTCCTATTCCGATTGAGACTACTTATGTTGCAGACCCAACGAAGGAAGTAGGTGACAATGAGACTGTCGATAATGGAACTGCGGGTAAGGTTGTAACTTCAACACCTAAGATTGTAAACGAATTAACAGGAGAAGTTACTGATGGTCAACCTACTGAGAAACGTACTGAAATGCAACCTAAAGTAGTTAAAGTAGGTACGAAACCAACAGTTGTAGAAACAACTACTCCATATACAACACGTTATGTAGAAGATAATACAAAAGATAAAGACTATCGAGAAGTAACAAAATCTGGTAAAGCTGGTAAAACAACTACTACGACAACTTATACCTTGAATCCTAATACAGGTACAGTAATATCGAACGAACCAACCACGATTACTGAAGAAGCAGTAGAAGAAGTTATCACAGTAGGTACGAAACCAACAGTTGTAGAAACAACTACTCCATATACAACACGTTATGTGGAAGACAATGTAAAAGATAAAGACTATCGTGAAGTAACAAAATCTGGTAAAGCTGGTAAAACAACTACTACGACAACTTATACCTTGAATCCTAATACAGGTATAGTAACATCGAACGAACCGACCATGATTACTGAAGAAGCAGTAGAAGAAGTTATCACAGTAGGTACGAAACCAAAGGTTGAGGCACCAAAGGTTGAAACGCCAAAAGTTGAAACACCAAAGGTTGAAACACCAAAGGTTGAAACACCAAAAGTTGAAACACCAAAGGTTGAAACGCCAAAAGTTGAAACACCAAAGGTTGAGGCACCAAAGGTTGAGGCACCAAAGGTTGAGGCACCAAAAGTTGAGGCACCAAAAGTAGAAGCACCAAAGATAGAAGTACCAAAATCAAAGACACCAACTGAACAATCGACAAAAGAAACTTCACAAATTCCGACTTCTGTAGCAAGTAAGAGAGAGGAATTGCCTAATACAGGTACAGAAGATCATGCTAATCTTGTAGTCTTAGGACTTCTAGGAGTTTTGAGTGGATTTGGATTTCTTGCACACAAGAAAAAAGAAGTGGAGAAATAGTTTTTTCTAACCTATATTAGAAAAGGGCTCACATCTGTGGGCTTTTTCTCTTTGACAATCTTTTTGCTTTAATAATCTAAAAGATTAGAATTGTCAAAACAATCTGTCTAGGCTTGATTTTATCGCTTATTTACTATAAAATGAGAAGGAAAAACGTCAAACTTTTATATTGCAAATAGGAGAAAACATGACAAAAACATTAAAACGTCCTGAGGTTTTATCACCTGCAGGGACTTTAGAGAAGCTAAAAGTAGCTGTTCAGTATGGTGCAGATGCTGTCTTTATCGGTGGTCAGGCCTATGGTCTTCGTAGCCGTGCAGGAAACTTTACCTTTGAACAGATGGAAGAAGGTGTCCAGTTTGCGGCCAAGTATGGTGCTAAGGTTTATGTGGCTGCCAACATGGTTATGCACGAAGGAAATGAAGCTGGTGCTGGTGAGTGGTTCCGTAAACTGCGTGATATCGGGATTGCAGCAGTTATCGTATCTGACCCAGCCTTGATTATGATTGCAGCGACTGAAGCACCAGGTCTTGAAATCCACCTCTCTACCCAAGCAAGTGCCACTAACTATGAAACCCTTGAGTTCTGGAAAGAACTGGGCTTAACTCGTGTCGTTTTGGCGCGTGAGGTTTCGATGGAAGAATTAGCTGAAATTCGCAAACGTACAGATGTTGAGATTGAAGCCTTTGTCCACGGAGCCATGTGTATTTCTTACTCTGGTCGTTGTACTCTTTCAAACCATATGAGTATGCGTGATGCCAACCGTGGTGGTTGTTCACAGTCTTGTCGCTGGAAATACGATCTTTACGACATGCCATTTGGTCAAGAACGTAAGAGCCTTAAAGGTGAAATTCCAGAAGAATTTTCGATGTCTGCCGTTGATATGTCTATGATTGACCATATCCCAGATATGATTGAAAACGGTGTGGACAGTCTAAAAATCGAAGGACGTATGAAGTCTATTCACTATGTTTCAACTGTAACCAACTGCTACAAGGCGGCTGTTGATGCTTATCTAGAGAGTCCAGAGAAGTTTGAAGCTATCAAGCAAGACTTGATTGATGAGATGTGGAAGGTTGCCCAACGTGAATTAGCAACAGGTTTCTACTACGGTACACCATCGGAAAATGAGCAGTTGTTTGGTGCTCGTCGTAAAATTCCTGAGTATAAGTTTGTTGCTGAAGTGGTTTCTTATGATGATGCGACACAAACAGCAACTATTCGTCAACGGAACGTTATTAACGAAGGAGACCAAGTTGAGTTTTATGGCCCAGGTTTCCGTCATTTTGAAACGTATATCGAAAATTTACATGATGCCAAAGGCAATAAAATAGACCGCGCTCCAAATCCAATGGAACTCTTGACAATCAAAGTCCCACAACCTGTTCAAGCTGGAGACATGGTTCGAGCTCTTAAAGAAGGTCTCATCAATCTTTATAAGGAAGATGGAACTAGCGTCACAGTGCGTGCTTAATAAACATGTAGGAGACGAAAGCTTTCTAGTTGCTTTCCCTTTAATCCTACTTACTAAAGAACCTTAGGTTAAAGAAAATATATTAATTTCCATCCGAGATGTCATCTCGGATTTTTTCATTATTTTTCAGAAAGGTCTAGATAATGGACGGATTTATTACAAGTTTTTTCCAAAGTTTTCTATATAATAGACTCAAAAATAGTAAAATTGTAAATAATTTCCGTTAAGCGCTTTCAATGTTGGTAAAAAGTTGACAAATCCAATTTTTAGGACTAAACTAAGTAAGTAAATTTTAATTAAAAGGAGAATTCGTCATGAATTTAACATTTTTCGGTCTATGTCTTGCCTGTATGGGTGTGTCTCTTGGTGAGGGGTTGTTGATGAATGGTTTGTTGAAATCAGTAGCTCGCCAACCAGATATCATCTCAGAACTACGTAGTTTGATGATCCTAGGGGTTGCCTTTATTGAAGGTACTTTCTTCGTTACTCTTGTCTTTTCATTTATCATCAAATAAAAGAAGTATAAATTGAAAAAGGGAGGATTTTAGATGGAAGAAAGTATTAATCCAACCATCAATATTGGTCCTGTTACCTTTAATTTAACCATAGTAGTTTTGACTTTGTTGACTGTAGCACTTATTTTTGGCTTTATTTATTGGGCAACTCGAAATATGACTTTGAGACCCACAGGAAAACAAAATGTATTAGAGTATTTATTTGATTTTGTTGTTGGATTTACAAAATCAAACCTTGGTCCAATGATAAAGGATTATTCTCTCTTTTATTTCTGTTTATTCCTATTTATGGCCATTGCAAATAATATTGGCTTAATGGCTAGAATTCAGACTACAGATGGTGTAAATCTTTGGACCTCACCAACAGCAAATTTGTCATTTGACTTGGTCTTGTCTTTTACAATTATTTTAATGACCCACGTAGAAGGAATTCGTCGTCGTGGAATCAAAAAGTATTTAAAAGCATTTGTAACACCAGGTTTTATGACACCAATGAATCTCTTGGAAGAAGTTACCAATCTCCTTTCACTTGCATTGCGGGTCTTTGGTAATATCTTTGCAGGGGAAGTGATGGCAAGTATGTTAGTCCTACTTTCTCATCAGGCCTTCTATTGGTATCCTATTGCTTTTGGAACAAATCTAATCTGGACTGCATTTTCTGTTTTTATTTCTTGTGTACAAGCATATGTATTTACTTTGTTATCTTCAATGTACTTAGGAAATAAAATTAATGATGAAGAATAGAAAGGAGTAGTTTATGAATGTAACAGTAGGTGAATTACTTGGTGATTTTATACTAATCGCTGGTTCCTTTATTCTCTTGCTAGTCTTGGTTAAGAAATACGCTTGGTCAAATTTGACTAGCATTTTCGAACAAAGAGCAGAAAAAATTGCAGCAGATATTGACGGAGCTGAACAAGCACGTCAAAAAGCGGAAGTATTGGCTCAAAAACGCGAAGATGAATTGGCTGGTAGCCGTAAAGAAGCTAAGACAATCATTGAGAATGCGAAAGAGACAGCTGAGAAAAGCAAAGCTAGTATTTTAGCAGATGCTAAGCTAGAAGCAGGACGCTTGAAAGAAAAAGCGAACCAAGAAATTGCTCAAAATAAAGCTGAAGCTTTACAAAGTGTTAAGGGTGAGGTAGCAGATTTGACAATCAGCTTGGCTGGTAAAATCATCTCACAAAACCTTGACGGTCATGCCCATAAAGAACTCATTGATCAGTATATCGATCAGTTAGGAGAAGCTTAATGGACAAGAAAACAGTAAAGGTAATTGAAAAATACAGCATGCCTTTTGTCCAATTGGTTTTAGAAAAAGGAGAAGAAAACCGTATCTTTTCAGACTTAGCTCAAATCAAGCAAGTTGCTGAAGAAACAGGCTTACCTTCTTTTTTAAAAAAAGTGGCAGTAGACGAGTCTGACAAGGAAAAAACGATTTCTTTCTTCCAAGACTCAGTGTCACCTTTATTGCAAAACTTTATTCAGGTTCTTATCTACAATCACAGAGCAAATCTTTTTTATGATATTCTTGTAGATTGCTTGAACCGACTTGAAAAAGAAACAAATCGATTTGAAGTGACGATTACGTCAGCTCATCCTTTAACTGATGAACAGAAGAGTCGCTTGCTCCCTTTGATTGAGAAAAAAATGTCTCTGAAAGTAAGGAGTGTAAAAGAACAAATCGATGAAAGTCTTATTGGTGGTTTTGTCATTTTTGCCAATCACAAGACAATTGATGTGAGTATTAAACAACAACTTAAAGTTGTTAAAGAAAATTTGAAATAGAAAGTGGTGTTCTTTTGGCAATTAACGCACAAGAAATCAGCGCTTTAATTAAGCAACAAATTGAAAATTTCAAACCCAATTTTGATGTGACTGAAACAGGTGTTGTAACCTATATCGGGGACGGTATCGCGCGTGCTCACGGCCTTGAAAATGCCATGAGTGGAGAGTTGTTGATTTTTGAAAACGGCTCTTATGGGATGGCTCAAAACTTAGAGTCAACAGACGTTGGTATTATCATCCTAGGTGACTTTACAGATATCCGTGAAGGCGATACAATCCGCCGTACAGGTAAAATCATGGAAGTCCCAGTAGGTGAAAGTCTCATTGGTCGTGTTGTGGATCCACTAGGTCGTCCAGTTGACGGTCTTGGAGAAATCCACACAGATAAAACTCGTCCAGTAGAAGCGCCAGCTCCTGGTGTTATGCAACGTAAGTCTGTATCAGAACCATTGCAAACTGGTTTGAAAGCTATCGACGCCCTTGTACCGATTGGTCGTGGTCAACGTGAGTTGATTATCGGTGACCGTCAGACAGGGAAAACAACCATTGCGATTGATACAATCTTGAACCAAAAAGGTCAAGATATGATCTGTATCTATGTAGCGATTGGACAAAAAGAATCAACAGTTCGTACGCAAGTAGAAACACTTCGTCAGTACGGTGCCTTGGATTACACAATCGTTGTGACAGCCTCTGCTTCACAACCATCTCCATTGCTTTTCCTAGCTCCTTATGCTGGGGTTGCCATGGCAGAAGAATTTATGTACCAAGGGAAACATGTTTTGATTGTTTATGATGATTTATCAAAACAAGCGGTAGCTTATCGTGAACTGTCACTCTTACTTCGTCGTCCTCCAGGTCGTGAAGCCTTCCCAGGGGATGTTTTCTACCTTCACAGCCGTTTGCTTGAGCGCTCAGCTAAAGTTTCTGATGAACTTGGTGGTGGATCCATTACTGCCCTACCATTTATCGAGACACAAGCAGGAGATATCTCTGCCTATATCGCAACCAACGTGATTTCAATCACTGATGGACAAATCTTCCTTGGTGATGGTCTCTTCAATGCGGGTATTCGTCCAGCCATCGATGCGGGTTCATCTGTATCTCGTGTAGGTGGTTCTGCACAAATCAAAGCCATGAAAAAGGTTGCTGGTACACTTCGTATCGACCTTGCTTCATACCGTGAGTTGGAAGCCTTCACTAAGTTTGGTTCTGACTTGGATGCAGCAACACAGGCTAAGTTGAACCGTGGACGTCGTACAGTTGAAGTCTTGAAACAACCTGTTCACAAACCATTACCTGTTGAGAAACAAGTAACCATTCTCTATGCTTTGACACATGGTTTCTTGGATACTGTTCCAGTAGATGATATTGTTCGTTTCGAGGAAGAGTTCCATGCCTTCTTTGATGCTCAACATCCAGAGATTTTGGAAACCATTCGTGATACAAAAGACTTGCCAGAAGAAGCAGTCTTGGATGCTGCGATTACAGAGTTTCTCAATCAAACCAGCTTCCAATAAGAATAGAGGTGTCAGATGGCAGTATCTCTAAATGATATTAAAACAAAAATCGCCTCAACAAAAAATACGAGTCAAATCACTAATGCCATGCAGATGGTATCAGCTGCTAAGCTAGGTCGTTCTGAAGAAGCTGCTCGCAACTTCCAAGTTTATGCTCAGAAAGTTCGTAAACTTTTGACGGATATTCTTCATGGGAATGGAGCTGGCAGTTCAACCAATCCGATGTTGATTAGTCGTCCAGTTAAGAAGACAGGCTATATCGTCATTACTTCAGACCGAGGTTTGGTTGGAGGTTATAATTCTTCTATTCTGAAAGCCGTTATGGAGTTGAAAGAAGAATACCATCCAGATGGTAAAGGTTTTGAAATGATCTGTATTGGTGGGATGGGAGCTGATTTCTTTAAGGCTCGTGGTATTCAACCACTTTATGAACTTCGTGGCTTGGCAGATCAACCAAGCTTTGATGAAGTTCGTAAGATTATTTCAAAAACTGTTGAAATGTACCAAAATGAACTTTTTGATGAACTCTATGTCTGCTATAACCACCATGTCAATACGCTAACCAGTCAAATGCGTGTGGAACAAATGCTTCCGATTGTTGACTTGGATCCAAATGAAGCGGATGACAGTTACAGTTTGACCTTTGAGTTGGAAACTAGTCGAGAAGAAATTTTGGAGCAGTTGTTGCCTCAATTTGCAGAAAGTATGATTTATGGTGCTATTATCGATGCTAAGACAGCTGAAAATGCTGCTGGTATGACAGCCATGCAAACAGCGACAGATAATGCTAAGAAAGTCATTAATGATTTGACAATTCAGTATAACCGTGCCAGACAGGCGGCGATTACACAAGAAATTACAGAAATCGTAGCAGGAGCTAGTGCCTTAGAATAGGCACTAGTCCAGCTCGTATGAAAATGAACTTAGGACCTAGTTAAGCTAGGGACCGACAGTATCTTATATAGAATAGGAGAAGGAGATGAGTTCAGGTAAAATTGCTCAGGTTATCGGTCCCGTTGTAGACGTCTTGTTTGCAGCAGGGGAAAAACTTCCTGAGATTAACAATGCACTTGTCGTCTACAAAAATGACGAAAGAAAAACAAAAATCGTCCTTGAAGTAGCCTTGGAGTTGGGAGATGGTATGGTCCGTACTATCGCCATGGAATCAACAGATGGGTTGACTCGTGGAATGGAAGTATTGGACACAGGTCGTCCAATCTCTGTACCAGTAGGTAAAGAAACTTTAGGACGTGTCTTCAATGTTTTGGGAGATACCATTGACTTGGAAGCTCCTTTTACAGAAGATGCAGAGCGTCAGCCAATTCATAAAAAAGCTCCAACTTTTGATGAATTGTCTACCTCTTCTGAAATCCTTGAAACAGGAATTAAAGTTATCGACCTTCTTGCCCCTTACCTTAAAGGTGGTAAAGTTGGACTTTTCGGTGGTGCCGGAGTTGGTAAAACCGTCTTAATCCAAGAGTTGATTCATAACATTGCCCAAGAACACGGTGGTATTTCAGTATTTACCGGTGTTGGGGAACGTACTCGTGAAGGGAACGACCTTTACTGGGAAATGAAAGAATCAGGCGTTATCGAGAAAACAGCCATGGTATTTGGTCAGATGAATGAGCCACCAGGAGCACGTATGCGTGTTGCCCTTACTGGTTTGACAATTGCTGAATACTTCCGTGATGTAGAAGGCCAAGACGTGCTTCTCTTTATCGATAATATCTTCCGTTTCACTCAGGCTGGTTCAGAAGTATCTGCCCTTTTGGGTCGTATGCCATCAGCCGTTGGTTACCAACCAACACTTGCTACGGAAATGGGTCAATTGCAAGAGCGTATTACATCAACTAAAAAGGGTTCTGTAACCTCTATCCAGGCTATCTATGTGCCAGCGGATGACTATACTGACCCAGCGCCAGCAACAGCCTTCGCTCACTTGGACTCAACAACTAACTTGGAACGTAAGTTGGTACAATTGGGTATCTACCCAGCCGTTGACCCACTTGCTTCAAGCTCACGTGCCTTGGCACCTGAAATTGTTGGAGAAGAGCACTATGCAGTTGCTGCTGAAGTAAAACGTGTTCTTCAACGTTACCATGAATTGCAAGATATTATTGCTATCCTTGGTATGGATGAGCTTTCTGATGAAGAAAAGACCTTGGTTGCTCGTGCTCGTCGTATCCAGTTCTTCTTGTCACAAAACTTCAACGTTGCTGAACAATTTACTGGTCAACCAGGTTCTTATGTTCCAGTTGCTGAAACTGTTCGTGGCTTTAAGGAAATCCTTGATGGTAAACACGACCACTTGCCAGAAGATGCCTTCCGTGGTGTAGGTTCTATCGAAGATGTGATTGCAAAAGCTGAAAAAATGGGATTTTAAGAGGTGATCTATGGCTCAGTTAACTGTCCAGATCGTGACACCAGATGGTCTCGTCTATGATCACCATGCCAGCTTTGTATCAGTTCGAACTCTGGATGGTGAGATGGGAATCTTGCCACGACATGAAAATATGATTGCAGTTTTAGCAGTTGATGAGGTTAAGGTTAAACGTGTAGATGATGAAAATCACGTGAACTGGATTGCAGTGAACGGAGGCGTTATCGAAGTTGCCAATGGCGTTGTCACAATTGTTGCTGACTCTGCAGAACGTGCTCGTGATATCGACGTTAGTCGTGCAGAACGTGCCAAACTTCGAGCAGAGCGTGAAATTGAAGAAGCACAAGACAAACACTTGATTGACCAAGAACGTCGTGCGAAGATTGCACTGCAACGTGCCATTAACCGTATTAATGTCGGAAATAGACTATAAGAAAAAAATGAACTTGAGTTACCAAGTTCATTTTTTATGTTTTCTTAAGGGGCAAAACTGATGCAGACTGCTTCTGGGACATGGAAGTCATTAGAAAGTTCTGCTAGACGTCCAGTTTCAGAGTTGCGTTTAAAGACGGTTGCATTGTCAGAGTCTTGATGGACAGCAATGACAAATTCTTGGTCTGGTGTCAAATCAAAATCACGTGGAGTCTGACCATGTGTCGGAACGATTTCTAACAACTCTAAGCTACCGTCCGCAAGAATTGTATATACTGCGATAGAATCATGACCCCGGTTAGAGGCGTAGAGGTATTTACCATCTTTAGAGAGACGAATAGCAGCAGTACCATTAAAGCCTTCATAACCGTCTGGTAGAGTTGAAATGACTTGCATGCGTTCAAATTCGCCAACACCATCGTAGATTAGAACCTCGATAGTGCTATTGAGTTCACAAATGAGATAAGCGATTTTATAATGGTTATGGAAAATAATATGGCGTGAGCCTGCTCCTGGCTGGCTATGATAGGTATAGAGCTTAGATAATTTTCCTTCTGAATCAAGATCATAAGTAATTACTTGGTCAGTACCCAAGTCGCAGGTCACTAGATAGTGGTCAGGTGTTAAATCTGAATAGTGAACATGTGGAGAAGCTTGATTTTCATGTGGACCTTGGCCACTGTGTTGATCAACATCACTAAGTAGAAGACGACCATCTTCCTGACGTTTATAAACAAGGACCTGTCCCTTGTGGTAGTTTGCTGCGTAAACCAAATCACGCTCTTCATCAACGGCAACATAACAGTGGGGGGCTCCCTCTTCAACGACGTGATTTAATAAGGTGCCATTAGTTTGATAGGCTGCAATTCCACCCTTATCGTCTTGACTACCAACAGTGTATAAATGTTGATGCTGGTCAAAGGCAAGGTAGGTCGGACTTGGTTCAGCTGCAAAAAGTTCTAGATTTGAAAGCAGACCAGTTTCTGTATCAAAGTCTGCCATGTAAATCCCTTGGGAAGTACGACGTGTATAAGTTCCAAAATAAACAGTTTCTTTCATTACTATACCTCTGTGTAAAGATAAGACTATTATATCACAAAAACAAGCCAATTAAAGACATCCAATTAGATGTAAGCACTTTAAAAAAATAATTGATTGTTTTTTTAAAAAATATAATAACATTGAGATTGTTTTCCTTACTTTTCTTCTTAAAAGTGCTATAATGAATTCATAAAATGTTTAAAGGAGTCCTTACTATGAAAAAACGAGTTTTTTTAGCGACTGGAATTGCAGTTTTGTCTACTGCCGTTCTAGCAGCGTGTTCATCTGGTAATGGTAATAAGGATGCTACTAAGCCAGTGACTTATGCCTATGTGTTTACATCAGATCCTGTTACTTTGGATTATACAGTTTCTGGGAATGTCAGCACTAAACAGATTACAGGTAATGTTATTGACGGATTACTAGAAAATGATCAATATGGAAATTTAGTTCCATCAGTTGCAGAAGATTGGACTGTTTCTAAGGATGGTTTAACCTATACCTATAAAATCCGTCAGGGCGTCAAATGGTATACAAATGAGGGGGAAGAGTATGGTGAAGTCAAGGCTCAAGACTTTGTAACTGGTCTGAAACATGCAGCAGATAAGAAATCACAGGCTCTTTATCTCGTACAGGATTCTATCAAAGGATTGGATGACTATGTAAATGGGAAAACAACAGATTTCTCAACAGTAGGTGTAAAAGCAACAGATGATTATACTGTTGTTTACACTTTGAATCATCCAGAATCTTTCTGGAATTCTAAGACAACGATGGGAGTTCTAGCTCCAGTAAGTGGAGATTTTTTGGCTTCTAAAGGAGATGATTTCGGTAAGGCTACTGATGTAACGAGCATTCTCTACAATGGGGCTTTCCTTCTTAAGGGCCTTACTTCGAAATCTTCTATCGAAATGACCAAAAACCAAAACTACTGGGATAAGCAGAATGTCTTTATTGATGATATCAAGTTATCCTTCTTTGATGGTCAAGATGCAGACTCCCTAGGACGAGGTTTTGATGAGGGACATTATCCAGCAGCTCCACTCTTTAAAAACTCTGCCAACTATGAACGTCTAAAAGAAAAGTACAAGGATAATATTGTATATGGTCAACAAAGAGGTGGCGTCTTCTATATGTCTACTAATATTGATCGTGTGTCATACAATCATACTGCTAAAACAAGTGATGCAGAAAAAACCTCTACTAAGAAAGCACTTTTAAATAAAGAGTTCCGTCAAGCCTTGGCATTTGCTGCAGATCGTAAAGCAGCTGTTTCTCAGGTGTTTGGAGATGAAGTAGCGCCTCGTAAGTTACGTACAAGTTTCACTCCTCCAACATTTGTACAAGTAGGAGATCAAACATTTGGTCAAGTTACTAAGACAGAATTGGATAAATTGGATAATGTCTGGAAAGATGTCAGTCTTGATGATGCCCAAGATTCACTTCATAATGTAGACAAGGCTAAGGCTAAGTTTGAATCTGCTAAGAAAACTCTTCAAGCTGATGGAGTACAGTTTCCTATTCATTTAGATCTTCCAGTTTCATCTACTCAGACAGATTTTATTCATCAAGCTCAGTCTTATAAACAATCAATTGAAGAAGCCATCGGCTCTGAAAATGTAGTTGTTGATATTCAACAAGTTTCTGATGATGAATTGGGAAGCATGACTGTTCTAGCGACATCAAATAATAATGTTGATTGGGACATTAATGTTAATAGTGGTTGGAGTCCGGATTATGCAGATCCATCAACCTATCTAGATGTATTTGATCCAACTTCAGGTCCAAGTGTCCTCAGTTCTCTTGGTGTAGCACCAGGAACAGACAATCCAGTCATTAAAACAGTTGGATTGGATAAATACAAAGAATTGATTGATGATGCAAATAGTGAAAAAATAGATCTGCAAAAACGTTATTCTAAATATGCTAAGGCGCAAGCTTGGTTAACAGATAGTGCTCTGGTTATTCCTGTACACTCAGACGGTGCCCAAATGCTTGTAACGAAGAAAGTATTAGGCAGTGGTGCTGATGGTTGGGTTGGTGACAAAACAGGCGACAACAGTTATAAATATCTTAAACTCCAAGATAAGATTGTCACTTCTAAAGAAATGGATGAGTTCCGCAAGAAATTTGCTGATGAAAAAGCCAAATCCAATGCTGATTATCAGAAGAACTTAGACCGTCATATTCAAGACTAATCAAATCTCCTCTTTTGAGGAGATTTTTTATGTCGCGGTCTCCATGTAAGCACTTTAAAAAAGAGTTATTTTGATTTAAAAATGGTATAATGAGAGAACAATAGAAAGGAAGTATTTATGGAGCAAAAAGAGAAACATTTTAGCCTATCTTGGTTTTTCAAGTGGTTTTTGGATAATAAGGCCATTACGGTATTTTTGGTAACCTTATTATTGGGACTGAATCTTTTTATTTTAAGTAAGATTAGTTTTCTATTTTCACCTGTTTTAGACTTTTTGGCGGTCGTGATGTTGCCAGTCATTCTATCTGGTTTACTATACTATTTATTAAATCCTATTGTTGATTGGATGGAGAAACACAAAATCAATCGTGTTATAGCGATTAGTATTGTCTTTGTCATCATCGCTCTCTTTATCATTTGGGGTTTGGCAGTAGCTATTCCAAATCTACAACGTCAAGTTTTAACATTTGCAAGAAATGTACCAATCTACCTCGAAGATGCTGATCGAGTTATTGATGATTTGGTAACTAAGCGTTTACCAGATGATTTCAGGCCTCAGTTAGAGCAAGTTTTGACAAACTTCTCAAGTCAGGCTACAGTTTGGGCAAGTAAAGTTTCTTCTCAGGCAGTCAACTGGGTAAGTGCCTTTATTAGCGGTACTTCTCAAGTGATTGTTGCCTTGATTATCGTTCCTTTCATGCTCTTTTATCTCTTACGTGATGGAAAAGGCCTACGTCACTATTTGACCCAATTCATGCCAACGAAATTGAAAGAACCTGTTGGACAGGTCTTGTCAGATGTGAATCAACAGTTGTCCAACTATGTTAGAGGGCAAGTAACAGTGGCTATTATTGTTGCGGTAATGTTTATGATTTTCTTCAAGATTATTGGTCTACGCTATGCAGTTACGTTGGGG
Source organism: Streptococcus mitis (assembly GCF_946188615.1). Taxonomy (GTDB): domain Bacteria; phylum Bacillota; class Bacilli; order Lactobacillales; family Streptococcaceae; genus Streptococcus; species Streptococcus mitis_BZ. The sequence continues at coordinate 353,212 of NZ_CAMHVK010000001.1, read as the reverse complement.
GTAACTGCTGGTATTTTAAATCTGGTTCCTTATCTTGGTAGCTTCCTAGCCATGCTTCCTGCCCTAGTATTGGGCTTGATTGCGGGACCAGTCATGCTTTTGAAAGTAGTGATTGTCTTTATCGTGGAACAAACTATTGAAGGCCGTTTTGTCTCTCCACTGATTTTGGGAAGTCAATTAAACATCCATCCTATTAATGTTCTCTTTGTTTTGTTAACTTCAGGATCCATGTTTGGTATCTGGGGAGTTTTACTCGGTATTCCGGTTTATGCTTCTGCTAAAGTTGTCATTTCAGCCATTTTCGAATGGTACAAGGTAGTCAGTGGCCTATATGAAGAAGAGGGCGAGGAAGTCAAGAGTGAACAATAGTCAACAGATGTTACATGCTTTGGAAGAGCAAGATTTAGCCAAGGCAGAGCACTATTTCGCCGAAGCTTTAGAAAATGATCCAAGTGACCTTCTGTATGAGTTAGCAACTTATCTTGAAGGAATTGGTTTCTATCCTCAGGCCAAGGAAATTTACCTGAAAATCGTAGAGGATTTCCCAGAGCTTCATCTTAATCTAGCAACAATCGCTAGCGAGGATGGTCAAATCGAAGAAGCCTTTGCTTATCTTGAGGAAATCCAAGCTGACAGTGACTGGTATGTCTCGGCTTTGCTTCTTAAGGCAGATCTTTACCAGTTGGAAGGTTTGACAGATGTGGCGCGTGAGAAACTGCTGGAGGCTTTGACCTACTCAGAGGATCCTCTCTTAATATTTGGCTTGGCAGAGTTGGATAGTGAGTTGGAAAATTACCAAGAAGCTATTCAAGGCTATGCCCAGTTAGATAATCGCTCAATTTATGAGCAAACAGGCATTTCTACCTATCAACGAATTGGCTTTGCCTATGCTCAGTTAGGGAAATTTGAAACGGCTACAGAGTTTTTGGAAAAAGCCCTGGAGTTAGAATACGATGACCTAACAGCTTTTGAGCTGGCCAGCCTTTACTTTGATCAAGAAGAATACCAAAAAGCTGTCCTCTATTTTAAGCAGATCGATACCATTTCTCCTGACTTTGAAGGCTATGAGTATGGGTACAGTCAGGCCTTACATAAGGAACACCAAGTTCAAGAAGCCCTGCGTATCGCTAAGCAAGGATTAGAGAAAAATCCCTTTGAAACTCGTCTCTTGCTGGCTGCTTCACAATTTTCTTATGAATTGCATGATGCTAGTGATGCAGAGAACTACCTCCTTACTGCTAAAGAAGATGCTGAGGATACGGAAGAAATCTTACTCCGTCTAGCTACTATTTATCTGGAGCAGGAGCGTTATGAGGATATTCTAGACTTGCAGAGCGAAGAGCCAGAAAATCTCTTGACCAAGTGGATGATTGCTCGTTCCTATCAAGAAATGGACGATTTGGATACTGCCTATGAGCTTTACCAAGAATTAGTAGGGGATTTGAAGGACAATCCAGAGTTTCTGGAACACTATATCTATCTTTTGCGTGAATTAGGTTACTTTGAGGAAGCAAAAGTCAATGCACAAACTTATTTAAAACTGGTTCCAGATGATGTGCAAATGCAAGACTTATTTGAGAGATTATAAGAATATATTTTTAAAAACTGTATCTAATCATTTTTGATAGATATAGTTTTTCTTTTTCAAATAGAATTTTTTTACAAAAATTCTTGGTTATTTTGTTTATTTATGCTATAATAGGAACAATTATTTTTAGGAGGTGCAGTATGTCTTATTTGTTTGAGATATTACCGAGTTTATTGAGCGGTGCAAGCATGACTTTGCAGGTTTTTGCACTGGTCTTGATTTTTTCTATTCCTTTGGGCGTTTTGATTGCCTTTGCCTTGCAAGTCCATTGGAAGCCCCTCCATCATTTGATTAATATTTATATTTGGATTATGCGAGGCACACCCTTGCTCTTGCAATTAATCTTTATCTATTATGTGCTGCCAAGTATTGGGATTCGTTTGGACCGTCTTCCTGCGGCTATCATTGCCTTTGTATTGAATTATGCGGCTTACTTTGCTGAAATCTTCCGTGGTGGGATTGATACCATTCCTAAAGGTCAATATGAGGCTGCTAAGGTCTTGAAGTTCAGTCCTTTTGCCACAGTACGCTATATTATCTTGCCCCAAGTGACCAAGATTGTTCTTCCTAGTGTCTTTAATGAAGTCATGAGTTTGGTCAAGGATACCTCTCTGGTCTATGCTCTAGGCATTTCAGACCTTATCTTGGCTAGTCGCACAGCTGCCAACCGTGATGCTAGTCTAGTTCCTATGTTCTTGGCAGGAGCCATTTACTTGATTTTGATTGGGATTGTGACTATTCTTTCCAAAAAAGTTGAGAAGAAGTACAGTTACTATAGATAGGAGACTGCCATGTTAGAATTACGAAATATCAATAAAGGCTTTGGTGAAAAGCAAATTTTATCTAATTTCAGTCTAAAAATTCCTGAAAAGCAAATCCTAGCTATCGTAGGACCTTCTGGTGGAGGTAAGACAACCCTCTTGCGTATGCTTGCGGGTCTTGAAACCATTGATTCAGGGCAAATCTTTTATAATGGAGAAACTTTAGAACTGGATGAACTAGAGAAGCGGAATTTACTGGGATTTGTATTCCAAGATTTTCAACTTTTCCCTCATTTATCCGTTCTAGACAATTTGACCTTATCGCCCGTAAAAACCATGAGAATGAAGCAAGAAGAGACTGAGAAGAAGGCGCGAGGGCTTTTGGAACAATTAGGACTGGCTGGTCATGCAGACGCCTATCCTTTCTCACTATCTGGTGGTCAAAAGCAGCGGGTAGCCTTAGCGCGTGCTATGATGATTGACCCAGAAATCATTGGCTACGATGAACCAACTTCTGCACTTGATCCAGAATTGCGCTTGGAAGTGGAAAAACTGATCTTGCAAAATAGGGAACTTGGCATGACGCAGATTGTGGTTACCCACGATTTACAGTTCGCTGAAAATATCGCAGATCAGATTCTCAAGGTTGAGCCCAAGTAGGAGGTGCCAATGACTAATAAGAAAATTGCTTTAGTATTGGTTTCTCTCCTGACTCTTTTTTTAACAGCTTGTACTCAGAAGGCTAGTGATCCAAAGCAGGATAACTGGGATAAATATCAAGAGCAGGGGACCATTACTATTGGTTTTGACAATACCTTTGTACCCATGGGTTTTGAAGAAAAGAATGGCCAATATACAGGCTTTGATATTGACTTAGCACAAGCTGTCTCTGAAAAATTAGGTTTTAAGGTTCAATTTCAACCCATTGACTGGGATATGAAGGAGACGGAACTGCAAAATGGAACCATTGATGCCATCTGGAATGGCTATTCTGCCACTGATGAACGCCGAGAGAAAGTTGCCTTTAGCATTCCATATATGGAAAATCAGCAAGTTCTGGTTACGAAGAAAAGCCAGCAGATTCGTTCAGTAGAGGATATGAAGGATAAGACCTTGGGAGCCCAAGCAGGTTCCTCTGGTTATTTAGACTTTGAAGCCCAGCCAGATTTACTGAAAAATCGTGTCAAAGACCAGAAGGCTAATCAGTACCAGAGTTTTAATGAGGCCTTGATTGACTTGAAAAATGATCGGATTGATGCCTTGTTGATTGACCGAGTGTATGCTAATTACTATCTCCAGTCTGAGGGGATATTAAATGACTACAATGTCTTTTCAGCAGGATTTGAAAGTGAATCCTTTGCGGTCGGAGTTAGACCAGCTGATAAAAGATTATTAACAGCATTAAACCAGGCCTTTATCGAACTATACCAAGAAGGAAAGTTCCAGGAAATCAGCCAAAAATGGTTTGGAGAAGATGTAGCAACAAAAGAAGTGAAAGAAGGAATCTAAATGACGGTTTCTTCTTTTTATTTATAATATAAGAGTTAGATATCGCTTGACAGATTGATTATTGTTCGATAATATATTAAATGGAAAGATGACATATTACTATATTTATTTGTGGTTTAAAGTTATTTTTTACATCAAAGTATCATATATTAACAATTCATATTATGTTGGAGGAATCTATTTATGTTTAATTCTAAAGGACGATATGTTCGTCAATCGCAGGTGGAAAAATTCACACGTTACAGTATTCGTAAGGTTAGTTTTGGTGCGGCTAGTGTGGCTGTAGCTACTGGACTGTTTTTCCTTGGTGGAGGAAGCGTCCAAGCGGCTGAACAATTAACCAATTCAGAACATACAGAAGTTCAAAATCCTCAAAATCCTCAAAATCTAACTGATAAGTCCTCGGAAACCTCTAAGGAAGTTACTGGACAAGAATTTGTTACTGCTAAAGAGCCCGATGGACAAAATAATACTTCTGTAAAGGAGTCTGCTACTGACAAACAAGCCAGTGAAGCTGAAACTCCAAATGTAGTGACGGAAAAAGTTGCTATTAATACAGCATCGTTAGAAGATTTAGTTGCTAAAGCTGAAAGTAGATTGAGTCAATTAACTGAAGGCAAGAAAACAAAATCAGTCATTGATGATGCTAAAAATTTGGTTCATAAAGCAAAAGAGCTTTTAAATGATGATACAAAAACACAGTCAAACGTTGATGCACTTGCTAAACAACTTTCAAGTAGCCTTATCATTTTAAACAGTATCAATTCAGAAGCAACTGAAGAAGAAAAAGTAAACCAAAACCAAGATTCTAGAAATGGACAAGCTATCCCTGGTAAAGGGGAAAGTGAGTTTAGAGCTGATTCATCTAGTAACGGTGCTACAACTACAGGAACTAGTGATACAATCACACCAACAAATCCAGCGCAACCAACTGCGAAAAATATTATCGGAAGCACAAGTACAGTATCACGAGAAAACTTTACTGGTTGGGATACTTATACAATGCCGTTCGGGAGTCGCCATCCAGGTCAAGGTGATTTAGGTGTTAATACTCCAGAGAAAATAGCAGATGCTGCTGACTTAGAGTTTAGAGTGTTCTCTGATCAAAGAGCTGGTACAAGACCTAGTCCTGGACCATCTAACTATACTTATGATGGTAAAGAGAGTGATGTAAAGGCTCGTATTGACTATGGATTGAAACTTCCTGCTGAAGAAGTCCAAAAAATTATAGAAGAAGCTCCACTATGGCGTGGAAAGCTAAGATATAATGGAACTAGTATTTCAAGTCAAATCCCAGCAACTTACTATGGAAATGGACCTTATGAATATCTGCTTTCTAGTATCTATAAACTTGGATATGAACAAGGTATTGATAAAGTATACATTAAAGATGTAAGTAAACGTATTGAAGTAACAGAAGCTGCTAAAAAGGCTGGTTGGACTGTTTCAGATTTCAATGTGTCCAATTTCCCGAATGGTTTATTTTATGACAAAGCAACAGATAGTGTGCAAGGGGTTGTAACACATAGAAGTCCATTTAACTATCAACAAGTAAAAGCTCGAGTAACGTTTAAAAATACTATTACTGGTAAAAGTGTTACGATTCCACTAGATGATCATAGATTTGGTGGAACAGCATGGAAAGATGGAACACCACCAACACTAGAAATTAACGATACTGTTAAAGAAGGGAAAGTTGGAGAAGCACTAACTGTTCCAGTAGAATATAGAGATGCTGGAGCTTCGCATGCTGGGGTACCAAATAATAGAAGAGTTTCTTATACTTTAACGAATGAAAATGGAACCCCAATTGGACGTACAACTACAATCACAGAAACTGTAGGACGTGCTATTCTGGGTGTTTCTGGAGCGAAGATTACAGGAACGACAGGTACTGGTGCTGCTACGCCTACAGAATTAACGGGAAATGAGACGAAAATTCCAGGTGTCGGCTTCACAATTGCATCTGATGATATGACTGAAAATAATCCAAATGGATTTAAAGGAACACCGACTGAAGCTGGAATTTATCGAGTTTCAATCTATGCAAGAGATTATCAAGAGACAAATGCCAATGAGGCATACGCACACGCAACATTTAAAATTGCACCTTCAGTATCTGTAAAAAATGTACATGCTTACGATACAGAAGTTCCGATTACAATTTCTAAAGGGGCTTCAGAAGCGACAATTACATTACCAGATGGAACAAATACAAAAATTGTTGCTAAAGATGGTAAATGGGTTGTATCAGAAACAACAAATACTGCTGTAAACGTCAATGATGAAATTGGTTCAGTTGGAGAAACGTTTAAATTGAAAGTTCTTCCAACAGCAACAGCAAATGCCGCAACAGATACGATTAACGTAACTGCAAATAGTGAAAATATTACAGCAACGTTTACACGAGCCGAAGTAACATTAAAAACGCAGCTAGGAGAAAATGTAGTAGCAACATTCAATAAAACTAGTGGTCGTTGGGAATTATCTGGTGAGACTGCTGAGAAGAAAACTCCTAACAGCGACGGTACAACAACATGGTTAAAACGTGACCTATATGTTGATGTGAATAAAGATGGAGAAACAATCTTTAATGTTTACGAATATACTCGAACATTAAACGCAGAAGGAAAAGTTACAGCCGTCAATAATGTATCTCGTACATTAACGACGTATAAAAAAGAAAATACGGCGAACAGTTCAGCAGATTCAGCAACTGATACTAATAAAGGAATGGTTGTAACTGTTAAATATGATAAAGGATTAAATAAATGGTCTGCTGATGATAATTCTACTGTAACAGCAACAAAAACTGGAGATAAGTGGACGATTTCAACTACATCAGGATTTAAAGGAACAGTTGATGCAGTAGAAACAGCAAGTTCTTCAGATAAAGCGTCTATATTAAATGATGCTCCGTCTATTAGCTCAAGTTTATATACTACTGTAAAAGGTGCTACAGTAGATTTAGTAAAACAAAAATCAGCTGCAGTAACAATTACAGATACAGAAGATGATGCGACAACTGCTCCAAATAAAAAGGAAACAACAGTTACAAAAGTAACGTTAACATCTCCTTCAGGAACAGTAACAGAATATAGAAGTGCAGCAGAAGCAGCAACTGTTAAATTATCAGAAGTAGGTACTTACACAGTTAAAGTTGAAGTAAAAGATAGTAACGGAAATATCGTTACTGCGGATACTGAAACGGATACTGGAACAAATAAAGGTGCCGAAACTGCAGTGAATTCAACTACCTATACAATTACTGTAAAAGATCAAGAAACGAATAAATTGTATACAGTTGAAGATGATGCAGTAACAAATGATCAGTTGAAAGAAAAAGTAAACCCTACAGCTGTAGACGGCTTTACTCCAACTAAAAATGATATTACAGATATTCCTACAACAGCTAAAAAAGCAGGTCAAACACTAGAAGTGCCAGCAACAGTAACTTATACAAAAGGAACTGAAACAATTCCTGTAGAAACTAAAGTAGATGTTGTAGTTTTACCAAAAGTAGAACCAACAGGTGTAACAGTTCTTAAAGATAGCACTGGTTTAGATGAAGCAGTTAAAGCGAAAGCAGTAGAAGCAGCAACTGCAGTTCCAACTGATAAATTGCCAGATGGTGTAACTGTAAGAGTTAAAGAAGTTAAAGCAGGAACAGTACCGGAAACAACAGCAACTGGAGTACAAAAGCCAGCAACAGCAGTTGTAGAGTATGTAAAAGATGGTAAAGTAGTTGCAACTAGAGAAGTAACAGTCCCAGTAACAGTAGTAGGTTCAACAGCTAAGAAATTAGTAGTATTTGAAGGGGATACTGTTACAAAAGATGATGTGAAAGGTGCTGTAACACCAGGTACAGACGGAACAAAAGGTGAACCTGTCATTGCTGAAGATATTACTGCTAAAGCAGGAAATAAAGAAGCGACAATCCCGGTAACATATGATAATGGTAAGTTAACCGAAACAGTGAAAGTTCCAGTAACAGTTTTACCAAAACCAGAAGCAGATGAAATTCTTGTTCCTAAAAATGGCGACAAAGAAAAAGCAAAAGAAAAAGTACTTGCTCAAGCTGAAAAAGCGATTGCTGATGGAACATTTACAGGTAAACTACCACAAGGTGCTAGAGTTGAAATTGATAAAACAGCTACAGTAACAGTCCCTGACTTAACAGATGATACTGAAGTGGATGTGACTGTTAAATACATTGTAGATGATGAAGAGAAAACAACAACTGTTAAAGTACCAGTTACAGTAGTTGAAGGTATACCACAAATCGTCCCAGTTGATGAAAACAACAAACAACCAGATCCAGAAAAGAGCATTGATAAAACAGATTATCCAGAAGGATCTACATTTAGATATAAGACTCCAGATGGGCAAACATCTCCAATCGATGTAACAACAACTGGTGATAAGAATGTGATTGTTGAAGTACTTGATCCACAAGGAAATACAATCGTTGAAGTACCAGCAACTGTACGTGTAGTTGATAGTACACCACAATTTGTAGTAGCAAATCCAGCTAAGAAACAACCTGAAGCGAAAGATAGTGTTACACCAGGAGAATATCCAGATGGCACAACATTTGAATACAAAACACCAGTAGATACAACAACTGCAGGTGAAAAAGATGTAACTGTTGTAGCTAAGTTAAATGGTCAACCAATTGCAGAAGTTCCTGCGAAAGTAGTAGTTGTAGATCCTAAGACACAATACGTAGTAGCAGATCCAAGCAAACCACAACCGGATGCAGCTAAGAGCATTGATCCAGAACAATACCCAGAAGGAACAACATTTGAGTATAAGACTCCAGTAGATACAACAACACCAGGAGAAAAAGATGTAGTTGTCATTGCAAAAGATGGAAATGATACACTTGTAGAAGTACCAACAAAAGTGAAAGTTGTACAAGGTTACCCACAAATTGTTCCAGTAGATGAAGGTAAGAAACAACCATCACCTGAAGATAGCATTGATTCGAATGATTACCCAGATGATGCAACATTTGAGTATAAAGAAGAAGTAGATACATCTAAACCAGGTGATAAGAAAGTTACCGTTGTTGTGAAACAAGGGGATAAGGTATTAGTTGAAGTGCCATCTACAGTTCGTGTAGTGGAAGGTTATCCTAAATATGTACCAGTAGACCCAGCTAAGAAACAGCCAGATCCAAAAGAAAACATTAATCCAAATGATTTCCCAACTGGAACAACATTTGAATATAAAGATAACACTCCAGTAGATACAACAACACCAGGTGATAAACCAGTAACGGTGGTAGCTAAGCTGAATGGACAACCAATTACAGAAATTCCAGCGACAATTGTAGTAGTAGAACCTAAGACACAATATGTCCCTGTGAATGCTGAAAATGATAAGAAACCAAAACCAAAAGATAGCATCACTCCAGATGATTATCCAGAAGGTTCAACATTTGAATACAAAACTCCAGAAGGACAAGCAACTCCATATGATGGAACAACACCGGGTGAAAAAGATGTTACTGTAGTCGTGAAAGATTCGGATGGAGATACAATTGTAGAAGTACCTGCGAAGATTAAAGTCGTTCAAGGTAAAGAACAATTAACTCCAGTAAATGCTGAAGATAAAGATAAACCTAAAGCTGAAGATAGTATCACACCAAGTGATTATCCAGAAGGTTCAACGTTCGAATACAAAGTTCCAGAAGGACAAACAACTCCATATGATGGATCAACACCAGGTGATAAACCAGTTACTGTAGTTGTAAAGGATAAAGATGGGAAAGTGTTAGTAGAAGTTCCAGCTACTATTAAAGTAGTTGAAACAAAACCAACACCAATTGAAACACCTGTAACAAATACGCCATTAAAAGAAGAAGATTATACTAGAGGTCTAAATATTCCAGACGGAGCAACAGCTAAAGTAGGAGACTTACCAGATTTAACAACACCTGGAGAAAAAACTCCTGTAAAAGTAACGATTACATTACCAAATGGTAAATCTTATACTGTAGATATTCCTGTAACAGTCACACCAGTTAAGGAAATCGAAACACCAGTTACAACAGAAAAACTGACTCCAGAGAATGTATTAAAACAAATTAAAGTACCAGAAGGAGCAACAACTAAGGTAGGAGATCTTCCAGACTTAACAACACCAGGTAAGAAAGACCCAGTGAAAGTAACGATTACATTACCAAATGGCAAAGTAGTGACAGTAGACGTACCAGTAACAGTCACACCAGTTAAGGAAATCGAAACACCAGTTACAACAGCTAAATTGACTCCAGAGGATATTTTAAAACAAATCAAAGTACCAGAAGGAGCAACTACTGAGGTAGGAGACCTTCCAGACTTAACAACACCAGGTAAGAAAGATCCTGTAAAGGTAACAGTAACATTACCAAATGGAAAAGTGATTACAGTAGAAGTGCCGGTAAATGTAACACCAATTAAGGAAATCGAAACACCAGTCACAACAGCTAAATTGACTCCAGAGGATATTTTAAAACAAATCAAAGTACCAGAAGGAGCAACAACTAAGGTAGGAGATCTTCCAGACTTAACAACGCCAGGTAAGAAAGATCCAGTGAAGGTAACAGTAACATTACCAAATGGTAAAGTAGTGACAGTAGACGTACCAGTAACAGTAACACCAGTTAAGGAAATCGAGACACCAGTAACAACCACACCATTAACACCGGACGATTATACTAAAGGAATTAAGATTCCAGAAGGTGGTAAGGTTACTAAGGTTGAAAACATTCCAGATTTAACAACACCTGGAGAAAAAACTCCTGTAAAAGTCACGATTACATTACCAAATGGCAAAGTAGTGACAGTAGACGTACCAGTAACAGTAACACCAGTTAAGGAAATCGAAACACCAGTAACGAAAGATAAATTGACTCCAGAAGATATCTTGAAACAAATCAAAGTACCAGAAGGAGCAACAACTAAGGTAGAAAACATTCCAGACTTAACAACGCCTGGTAAGAAAGACCCAGTGAAAGTAACGATTACATTACCAAATGGCAAAGTAGTGACAGTAGACGTACCAGTGAATGTAACACCAATTACACCAATTGAAACACCAGTAACAACAGCTAAATTGACTCCAGAGGATATTTTAAAACAAATCAAAGTACCAGAAGGAGCAACAACTAAGGTAGGAGATCTTCCAGACTTAACAACACCAGGTAAGAAGGATCCTGTAAAAGTAACGATTACATTACCAAACGGTAAAGTTGTGACTGTAGAAATTCCAGTAAATGTTACACCTATTGAAGATATTGTTAAAAAACAAGGAGATCCAATTACTGCTGAGGATGTTGAAAAACACATTCCAAAAGGAGTCAAAGTTATTTCTATTGGAGATAAACCTACAACGGATGTTCCAGGGGAAAGACCAAGTATCCCAGTAGAGATTGAATTACCAAATGGAATTCGCGTAACGATGAACATTCCAGTAATCGTAACACCGAAAGTAACACCTGTAGTAGTTCCAGTAGGGACACCAGTTACGCCAGAAGATGTTAAGAAACACGTAGAATTGCCAAAAGGATGGAAAGTAACAAAAGTAGGAGAAATTCCAACAACAACTACACCAGGAACAAAACCAGTCGTTTCAGTAGAGATTGAATTACCAGATGGTCGTAAGATTACTGTCGATGTACCAGTCATCGTTACGCCAACCGTAAGACAAATTGTTGTACCACAAGGAACTACAATCACACCAGACGATGTGAAAGGACATATTGATCTTCCAAAAGAACCAGGATGGGAAATTGTCGAAGTAGGAGAAATCCCAACAACAATTCCAGCTGGAGTGAAACCAAGTGTTAAAGTGAAGATTAAAGTTCCTACTGGAGAAATTGTTGAAGTAGAGGTACCAATTATCGTAACACCGACAGTAACTCCTATTGTAGTGGAAGTTGGAACACCGATTACTGAAGATGAAGTGAAAAAATATGTAGATCTTCCTGAAGGTTGGAAAATTACTAAAGTTGGAGAAATTCCAAAAACAAATACACCAGGTGATAAGCCATCTGTAACGGTTGAGATTGAATTACCTGATGGACGTAAAGTGACAGTAGAAGTTCCTGTGAAAGTAACTCCTAAATCTAATCATGGTAATAGTCAAGGTAACAATGGTAGTTCAACTATTCATATCGTAACACGTTATCAAGATGGTGATGGTAAAGAAATTTCTCCAGAAGAAAATGGTAGCCATGAACCTAAGACTTTAGAAGGTTATGAATATATTAGTACTAAAACAGATAAAAATGGCAATGTGATTCATACCTATAAAAAAGTAGCTACCCCAACTCGCTCTGAGCAACCTGTTTCGCCAGTTCGTCCTACAGATCCAGATAAACCAGTAGTTACTCCAACTCAGGTAAGTCGAACAGAATCAAATCAGGCAGTTAGTGAAACAACCGTAGCCAATGACAAGAAGGAATTACCAAATACTGGTACAGACGATAAGAACATTTTATCTAGTCTTGGACTTCTTGGAATGTTGGGTGCATTCGGACTTGTAGCTCGTAAGAAAAAAGAAGACTAAGAAAGAAACTTCCTTTCTAAAGTTCGATAAAAAATAGACTGAGGTGAAAACTTCAGTCTATTTCTTTGTACTATAAAAAAATCCTCTGGCAAGTACCAGAGGATAAGAATCTATTTCATTGTTGGGAAGAGCAATACATCACGGATAGTGGTTGTATCAGTGAGGAGCATGCAGAGACGGTCGATACCGATTCCCAAACCACCTGTTGGAGGCATACCGTATTCAAGAGCCTCGATGTAGTCGTAGTCGATGCCTGTCGCTTCATCGTCACCAAGTTCTTTGGCTTTAGCTTGGGCTTCAAAACGGCTAAGTTGGTCGATTGGGTCGTTCAACTCAGTAAAGGCATTACCGTACTCCTTAGTCATGATAAAGAGCTCGAAACGGTCAGTAAAGCGTTCGTCTTCAGGATTTTTCTTAGCGAGTGGAGATACAGCTACTGGATGGCCATAGACAAAGGTTGGTTGGATCAAGGTTTCTTCAACAAACTCTTCAAAGAAGGCATTGATAATGTGACCAACTTCAGTATAGTGTTTCTCAACTGGAACTTTCTTCTCAGCAGCGATAGCTTTAGCTTCTTCCAAAGTCATGTCTTGCCAGAAATCGACACCAGTAATTTCCTTGATAGCATCCACCATGTGAACACGCTTAAATGGTTCGTTGATTTTGATTTCAGTACCTTGATAGTTAACTGGACCATCGCCTTTGACAGCTTTAGCAGCGTGTTGGATAATGCCTTCAGTCAAGTCCATGATGTCTTGGAAGTCAGCATAAGCTTGGTAGACTTCGATAGAAGTAAATTCAGGGTTATGAGTGGCATCCATTCCCTCGTTACGGAAGATACGTCCGATTTCATAGACGCGTTCCATACCACCGACGATAAGGCGTTTCAAGTGAAGCTCAGTCGCGATACGAAGCACCATGTCAATGTTTTGGGCATTGTGGTGGGTGATAAATGGACGGGCCGCCGCACCACCAGCTTCGTTGTGAAGAACAGGTGTTTCCACTTCAAGGAAACCTTTTTGGTCAAGGTAACGACGGATTTCAGAAATGATTTTTGAACGAGTGACAAAGCGCTCAAAGCTTTCACGGTTAGAAATCAAGTCAAGGTAACGTTTACGGTAAATTGTTTCAACGTCTGTCAAACCGTGGAATTTCTCAGGAAGTGGGCGGAGTGCTTTAGATAAGTGAGTGATGTGAGTAGCTTTGATAGAGAGTTCTCCCATATCTGTACGCATCACTTCACCTTCGACACCAAGGAAGTCACCAAGGTCTGCTTTTTTGAAGATATCGTAGTTTTCTTCACCGACAGCATCCTTACGAACGTAAATCTGGATTTGACCTTCGCGGTCTTGAAGGTGGGCAAAACCTACTTTACCTTTACCCCGTTTGGTTACCAAGCGTCCTGCGATAGTAGCTGTTTCATTTTTATCATGTAATTGTTCTTTATCGAGGTCGGCATATTTATCTTTTAATTCTTGTGAATTTGCAGTGCGTTCAAAGCGTTTTCCGAAAGGATCGATTCCTTGTTCACGGAGCGCAGCCATTTTTTCACGGCGAACGATCTGCTGGTCATTTAGTTCTTCCATATGTTCTGTTGACATGGGATCCTCCTAGTTTTACTCAAAATTGAATACGATGAGTCATTTTTTGCGATACTCCCATTTTATCATAAATAAGCAAGAAATTCACGGATAATCTTTCAAAACTAAAAAGAACTTGACGCTAAAATCAAGTTCTGTTATTGATAGGAAGTATCATTCCAAGTATCGAGAGTAAATGTTTCAAAATCATGGGTTTCTAGAATGGTCAGGCTGGCATTTGCTAGACCACCATCTTTACGAAGAAGAGGTTCTTTATAACCTAAAAGAGTACGAAGACTGGCAGTAAGATTAGCGCCGTGACCGACAATTAGAATACGCTCAGCTGGACTATCTTTTAATGATTTGATAAATTGGATTGTCCGTTGCGTGGTGCTATAGAGGGATTCGGCTCCAAACATTTGAGTGTCAAATTGAGCAAGATTAGATCGAAAAGCTTTGATTTGTTGCGGGTAAATAGCTTCCAAGGTTGCGATTTTCAAACCTTCTAACTTCCCCAGCTGCCATTCACGGAGATTAGAAACACTTTCTAAAGGACAGGGGGTCTGGAGTTGACTTTGGATAATCTCAGCAGATTTGACCGCTCGAGGTAAATCGCTTGAATAAATCTGATCAAAAGGAATTTCCTTGAGATATTGGCCAAGTTGTTTTAGGGTTTCAATGGATTCAGGAAGAAGGGGAGAATCTCCACTAGCACCTTGAAAGCGTCCTTCTTGGTTCCAGACTGTACGACCGTGGCGGACAAAGTAGAGTTTCATTATTTGCTGTCCTCCAAGATATCTGCAAAGTCGGCCTTTACAAAGCTGGCCAAGTCTTGGGGAGCAACGATAATGCTGTGACCAACTTCCCCAGCAGAGACAATCATTTGATCCAAGTCTAGAGCAATTTTATCGATAAAAATGGGATAATTGTGTTTCTGACGAATTCCGACAGGATTATTTGCTCCATGAATGTAACCAGTTGTTTTTTCCAAGTCCTTTTGTGGAATCATGCTCACTTTTTTATTGCCAGAAATTTTGGCTAGTTTCTTTTCCGACAAGTGTTGAGTGATAGGGACAATTCCGATAATCGGTCCTGTTTTATCTCCCAAAAGAGCCAAGGTTTTGAAAATCTGATCTCGTTCATAACCTTGAGGAAGCTCTCCTTCCAGGGCATTGATTTGAATCCCCTGATGTGGGATATTTGCTTTAGACAGGATTTGTTCTACTAATGTTTTTTTGATTTTAACTTTTTTTGCCATTATTTATACTTATCCTCCAATTGGCTCATCCAAATACCAAGCCAGATTCCCAGCGCAAAGAAGAAGGAGATGATAACATACCCAACAAGAGAAATACCAGTGTATTGGATACTTTCAGCGTTTCCTGCATTTGGAATCAAGATTAAAAGGGTACTTGATAGGACGATACCGATGATGAAATGATAGACACGTGAGTGGTAATTGTTTAAGGCATAATCCATCAATTTTGAAAAAACGATGAGAGTTGCACCTGCCCCGATTCCAATCGGGAAGAAGGTTCCCAAGAGGTCAAAGGTTTTAAAACCAGTCAACATAGGAGCATAGAGTCCCAAAATCAAAAGTAGATTTGATGGACTGAGGCCAGGAACCAATACGCCAAGAGCCAGCAGTACACCTGCTAGTACGAAATTAAGAAAGCTGGCACTTAAGGTTCCAACTACAAAATTTAAGGCATAGAGACCTAGTCCAGAAATGATAAAGGTTGCCCAGAACCAAGCTAAATCAATCTTGTCTCGGTCAGATTCTCGAGTTGATTCTTTGAGAAGGCTAGGAACTGTACCAATGATGGCACCCGCAAAGCTCCATAAGACAAAGACCTGATAATTTTCAAGCAGGTATTCAATCGGGTAGGAAAATAAGCCGATTCCCAGAAGCATACCGATGGCAACTGGAATAAAGTACAAAACATTTTCTTTAAAGTCTTTAAAGGGATGAGCCAGAAAACCAATCATTCGTTCATAAATTCCTAAGATTGCTGCTAGAACCCCTCCGGAAATTCCCGGTAAGATAAATCCAAGAGCAATCACAATCCCTTTAATAATACGTGCTAACCATGAGAGCATATTTTTCCTCCAACTATTTCTATTTCAAAAAATCCTTACTATATTGTATCACAATCAAACACAAAAAGAAAAAGCAAATGATAAACAAATGCTTTTAAGGTTTTAAAAAGAGTTTTCTAAAGGTTTCTTCTTTATTTTTTAAGGAAGAGATGACGTTGATATCCAAATCGTGGTCAAAGCCAGCAATTTTTCCTTTAGACGTGTACTGGTGAATGTCGTAATCTAAATCAGTCTTAGGAGTAGCTTCGTAAAATCCTGAGTCAGAACCATAGGAAGGAATCCAAACAGAGGTAAACTTGTCTGTATCAATACTGTGCTCTTCCATGAAGTAGACCCCAACATAGATTCCGATATTTTTAGCACCCAGTGATTCAAGCTTTGCTCGGAAGGCTTCAACACCGTCGTTCATATTAGACATGGTTTTTTCTTCCACGTCTAGCCAATAGTAACTTGGACTGTATGGAGAAGAGGCGTTATAGAATACCTCAGCAGCTTTTTCCATCTCCTGGACATTTTTTCCGGCTACATAGGCATAGACACCAACTGGGACATTTCGTTTTTGAAACTCAGTGATATGGGTTTTAAAGGCCTTATCAACACCATTAACATAGGAAGCATCGTTCTCTTTGGACGTTTGAGCACCACTATGGACGCGAACAATAGCTCCAGAAATGTTTTGGGAGAGAGTATCGTAATTAATTTCCTCAGGACGTTGCCAACCAGAAACATCAATCACCGGTTTATCTATATTATGTAGCGCTTGGGTTTCTACTTGCGCGATATTTGACTTTGTTTTTACAGGATGGTCCTCAAAACGAGGGCGATTCAGGATTAAAATGAAAATCATAATCCCAAAAAAACCAAACAAAATAAGTGGATTTATTTTCTTTCTCATATCTCATAATTTTACCTTAAAAATGAGAAAAAATCAAAAAAAATACTCAAAAAATGGGTTAAGAAAGGACTTTAGAGCATTTTTTCATTCAAGAGCGCGGAATGATTTGAAATATGGTATAATAAAGGGGAATTTCTAGAGAAAAGAGAAGATTATGTCAAATTATGCCATTATTTTAGCAGCGGGTAAAGGGACTCGCATGAAATCTGATTTGCCAAAAGTTTTGCACAAGGTTGCGGGTATTTCTATGTTGGAACATGTTTTCCGTAGTGTGGGAGCTATCCAACCTGAAAAGACAGTAACCGTTGTAGGACACAAGGCGGAATTGGTTGAGCAGGTCTTGGCTGGACAGACAGAATTTGTGACTCAATCTGAACAGTTAGGGACTGGCCATGCAGTTATGATGACAGAGCCAATCTTAGAAGGTTTGTCAGGTCACACCTTGGTTATTGCAGGAGATACTCCTTTAATCACTGGTGAAAGCTTGAAAAACTTGATTGATTTCCACATCAATCATAAAAATGTGGCTACTATCTTGACTGCTGAAACAGATAATCCTTTTGGCTATGGACGAATTGTTCGTAATGACAATGCTGAAGTTCTTCGCATTGTTGAGCAGAAGGATGCTACAGATTTTGAAAAGCAAATCAAGGAAATCAACACTGGAACATATGTTTTTGATAACGAGCGTTTGTTTGAGGCTTTGAAAAATATCAATACCAACAACGCTCAAGGCGAATACTATATTACAGATGTCATTGGCATTTTCCGTGAAGCTGGTGAAAAAGTTGGCGCTTATACTTTGAAAGATTTTGATGAAAGTCTTGGGGTAAATGACCGTGTGGCACTTGCGACTGCTGAGTCGGTTATGCGTCGCCGCATCAATCATCAGCACATGGTCAACGGTGTTAGCTTTGTCAATCCAGAAGCAACTTATATCGATATTGATGTTGAGATTGCTCCGGAAGTTCAAATCGAAGCCAATGTTACCTTGAAAGGCCAAACGAAAATTGGTCCTGAGACTGTTTTGACAAATGGTACTTATGTAGTGGATAGCACTATCGGAGCAGGAGCTGTTATTACTAACTCAATGATTGAAGAAAGTAGTGTTGCTGACGGCGTAACTGTCGGACCTTATGCCCACATTCGTCCAGGTTCAAGTCTGGGTGCCCAAGTCCATATTGGAAACTTTGTTGAGGTTAAAGGTTCTTCTATCGGCGAGAATACTAAGGCTGGTCATTTGACTTATATCGGAAACTGTGAAGTGGGTAGCAAGGTTAATTTTGGTGCTGGAACTATTACAGTTAACTATGACGGCAAAAACAAATACAAGACAGTCATCGGCAACAATGTCTTTGTTGGTTCAAATTCAACCATTATTGCGCCAGTAGAACTTGGTGACAATTCCCTCATTGGTGCTGGTTCAACTATTACCAAAGACGTGCCGTCGGATGCTATTGCTATTGGTCGCGGTCGTCAGGTCAATAAAGACGAATATGCAACACGCCTTCCTCATCATCCTAATAATCAGTAGGAGCTTATCATGGAATTTGAAGAAAAAACGCTTATCCGAAAAGAAATCTATCAAGGACCAATTTTTAAACTGGTTCAAGATCAGGTTGAATTACCAGAAGGTAAGGGAATTGCCCAACGTGATTTGATTTTCCACAATGGGGCTGTCTGTGTTTTAGCAGTAACGGATGAACAAAAACTCATCTTGGTCAAGCAGTACCGCAAAGCTATCGAGGCTGTCTCTTACGAAATTCCAGCCGGAAAGTTGGAAGTAGGAGAAAACACAGACCCTGTCGCAGCAGCACTTCGTGAATTAGAGGAAGAAACAGCCTATACAGGGAAATTAGAACTTTTGTATGACTTTTATTCAGCCATTGGCTTTTGTAATGAAAAATTAAAACTATACCGAGCAAGCGATTTGACGAAAGTGGAAAATCCGCGTCCGCAGGATGAAGATGAGACCTTGGAAGTTCTTGAAGTGAGCTTAGAAGAAGCCAAGGAATTGATCCAATCAGGTCATATCTGCGATGCCAAGACAATTATGGCGGTTCAGTATTGGGAATTGCAAAAAAAATAGAGGAGGTCAGTATGGGTAAACCTTTATTAACGGATGAAATGATTGAAAGAGCTAATAGAGGCGAAAAGATTTCAGGTCCTCCTTTGCTAGATGATGAGGAGACAAAAATTTTACCAACCTCTTCTTCCCGTTTTGGTTATGCCAATCCTAAGGATCATGGTTTTAGCCAGGAAACCTTGAAGATTCAGGTCGAACCGTCTATTCATAAAAGCCGTCGCATTGAAAATACCAAGAGAAATGTCTTCAATTCTAAGTTGAATAAAATCTTATTCGCAGTCATCTTTCTCTTGATTTTGCTTGTCTTAGCAATGAAACTTTTGTAATAGAAAAGGAATAGAAATGAAAATAGGAATTATTGCGGCTATGCCAGAAGAACTGGCTTATCTGGTCCAGCATTTAGACAATGCCCAGGAGCAAGTTGTTTTAGGCAATACCTATCACACAGGAACCATTGCTTCTCATAAAGTCGTTCTTGTAGAAAGTGGAATTGGTAAGGTCATGTCTGCTATGAGTGTGGCGATTTTGGCTGATCATTTTCAAGTGGATGCTTTGATTAACACAGGATCAGCTGGGGCAGTAGCAGAGGGTATTGCTGTTGGGGATGTTGTGATTGCTGACAAATTAGCCTATCATGATGTGGATGTTACAGCTTTTGGCTATGCTTATGGACAAATGGCGCAACAACCACTTTATTTCGAATCAGATAAAACCTTTGTTGCTAAAATTCAAGAGAGTTTATCTCAATTGGACCAGAACTGGCATCTTGGTTTGATTGCTACAGGAGATAGTTTTGTTGCAGGAAATGATAAGATAGAAGTGATTAAGTCCCATTTCCCAGAAGTTTTAGCTGTTGAGATGGAGGGGGCAGCTATTGCTCAGGCAGCGCATGCTCTTAATCTTCCAGTCTTAGTCATCCGAGCTATGAGTGATAATGCCAACCATGAAGCAAACATCTCTTTTGATGAGTTTATTATCGAAGCTGGACGTCGCTCTGCTCAAGTCTTGTTAGCCTTTTTGAAGGCCTTAGCTTAAGCGGAAATTTGACAGTTTTTCTAGCTTATGATAAGATTTAAGTAAAGAAAAGCTAGAAAACGTTTCAGAGGATATTATGAGTATTGAAATGACCGTCAGTGAGATTGCAGAGGTCTTAGGATTATCTCGCCAAGCAATCAATAACCGTGTCAAAGAATTACCAGAAGAAGACACAGATAAAAATGACAAAGGGGTAACAGTCGTTACCAGAAGTGGCTTGATTAAGCTAGAAGAAATCTATAAAAAAACGATTTTTGAAGATGAGCCTGTCAGTGAAGATGTCAAGCAACGTGAACTGATGGAGATTCTAGTGGACGAGAAGAATGCAGAAATTCTCCGCCTCTATGAGCAATTAAAAGCCAAGGATCGTCAGTTATCAGAAAAAGATGAGCAGATGCGCATCAAAGACCGTCAGATTGCTGAGAAAGACAAACAACTCGATCAGCAGCAACAATTGACCCTTCAAGCCATGAAGGATCAAGAAAATCTTAAGCTAGAGCTGGACCAAGCAAAAGAAGAAGTCCAATCAACTAAGAAAGGCTTTTTTGCTCGTTTATTTGGAGGATAATCAAGGAGCTGTTTAGGTTAAATGCTAACCTGATGGCTTCTTTTGTTTCTAAATAGTATAGTTGCTCAAGTAATACTCAATGAAAATCAAAGAGCAAACTAGGAAACTAGCCGCAGGCTGTACTTGAGTACGGCAAGGCGACGTTGACGTGGTTTGAATTAGTATAAAATAACAGTATAGGAGAGGTATAGAATGGAACGATTAGAAGATTACATTGCTTTCGATTTAGAATTTAATCAGCATGAAGGGCAAACACACTTGATTCAAGTATCGGCAGTGCGTTTTAGAGATGGTCAGGAAATCGCTGCCTATGATTCATATGTCCATACTAGTGTGCCTCTAAAGAGTTTTATCAATGGTTTGACAGGGATTACAGCTGAGACATTAAAAGATGCCCCTCCAGTGGAGAAAGTTATAAAAGATTTCCAAGAGTTTGTGGGTTCTTTACCCATGGTTGGCTACAATGCTGCTAAAAGTGATTTGCCTATTCTAGCAGACCATGGTTTAGACTACAGTCAGCAGTACAAGGTGGATTTGTATGACGAAGCTTTTGAACGTCGGAGTTCGGATTTACATGGTATTGCTAATCTCAAATTGCAAACCGTTGCCTCGTTTCTTGGATTTCAAGGTCAGTCTCATAATAGCTTAGAGGATGCTCGTATGACAGCGCGTGTTTACGAGTCATTTCTAGAGTCAGACCAAGCTAGAGAATTGTTAGAGACAGAAAGTAGTCTTTCAAACAATCCTTTTGGAGGCTTGGATTTGTCTCAATTATTTGACTAGGAGTGCCTATGAAACCTGAAAAACCTAAAAATCTAGGTTTTAAGCAGATATACTTTAATCTAGATAAAATACTTTTTCTATTTTTCTTGACTTTTATGATGATTGAGTTTGTCTGGTTACCGTCAAATTCTTGGATTGCTGGACTTTTGCTCCGTCAGACAGGTTATCTCTTTCTATCTTACAATAATATTTTTGCCATTATAAAAGGTTCTCCCTTTGTTAGTCTTGCATTATTTATTCTGGTAATCGTTAATTTACTGGTCGCCTATTACCAGATAGGACTTCTCTTTATTGGAGCCCGGCACCTACTCTATCATGAAAAGAGAACTTTGCTGGAGTACAGTCGTAAGGTCTTTCGCCAAAGTTTCTTGTTTATGAAGCAAGTGACACTTTCAAAGATAGCCTTTATCTTCTTTTATGTCATGATGCTCTTTCCATTGATTCGAAAGATTTTAAAGATTTACTACCTCAATAAAATTGTCATTCCAGACTTTATCGTTGATTATGTGGAAGACAAGTATTGGCTAGTAGGTATAGTGGTTACTATTCTGGCTTTACTTCTATTTTACATTTCAGTGCGTTTCATGTTTGCCCTACCTCAGCTTTTATTTGAGAAGAAAACAGTCAAAGAAGCAGTCAGATACAGTCTAGAGAAGACAAGAAAGCACTCCTGGTTTTATATTTGGAACTTGCTTTGGATTATCGTCAAAACCTACCTATTTTTCATTCTTTTATTGATTCCAATCTTGGCAAGTCAGGCACTGATGGATGGTTTGACCCATAAGGAATCTCTTGTGCTGGGAATTATCAACTTTGTTTTAATCAAGAATTTCCACTATATGGCCTTGACTTACTTTCTCATTAAGTTTGTTTCCTTCTTAACAGGAGAAGAATTAGAAATCACACCAAGGAGAAAGAAAGACCACTGGATGAGATGGGGAGTGATGGGATGTGCTGCTATCTTTTTCGCTCTTGAGGGTTATGTTTATTTAGAAGCTCCAGTTGCTAATAAACCTTTGATTATCTCTCACAGGGGAGTATCTAATAAGAATGGTGTGCAAAATACCGTCCAATCACTAGAAAAAACCGCTCAGTTATCTCCAGACTTCGTTGAGACGGATGTTCAGGAAACAAAAGATGGCCAGTTTGTCATGATGCATGATGCCAATATCAAGAATTTGACAGGAGTTAATGCCAAACCTCAGGATTTAACCTTGGAGGAATTGACCAAACTCGATATTTCAGAAAATGGTTATCATAGCAAGGTGTCTAGTTTTGATGACTATCTCAATAAAGCTAATGAATTACATCAAAAACTCCTTATTGAGATTAAAACCAGTCGAAAAGATAGCCCAGATATGATGAAACGATTTATGGAAAAATATGGAACAGTTCTTAAGCAGAATGGTCACCAAATGCAGTCTTTGGATTATCATGTGATTGACCAGGTACTAGCTTACGATTCTCAAATTCCAGTCTATTTCATCCTACCTTATAATAGTATTTTTCCAAGAACCAAGGCAACAGGTTATACTATGGAGTATTCAACTTTGGATGAAAATTTTGTCAACAAGCTTTGGAATACCGATCAGAAATTGTACGTTTGGACCATCAATAGTTCAGAGTCCTTTGATAAATCTGTTCATTTAGGTGCAGACGGCATGATAACGGATGACTTGGAAATGATTCAAGATCAGGTTACTATTGCCCAAGAAGACCCAGAGTATACGGATTTACTGTTCAAACAAGCCATGGAATTCTTTAATTTTTAGTAATCAAAAGGAGGAACAGTTGTTCCTCCCATGATAGGCAAGTATTCTCTTGAATGCTTGTTTTTCTTATGCTTAGAATGGCAATTTTCCAGCGAAAGCCCCCAATTTTTTCTTGGTCGTTTCATCAATTTGCTCAAGAGCAGAGTTGATGGCTTGAACAGTCATATCAGAAAGAGTTTCAAGGTCTTCTGGATCAACGACAGCTGGATTGAAGTCAATGCTGACAACTTTCTTGTCACCAGTTAAGGTCGCTTGGACAAGGTCTTGAGCAGATTTGCCAACAAATTGCATAGCAGCAAGTTCAGCTTGGCTTTGTTCCATTTGTTTTTGAAGTTTTTGTGCTTGACGCATCATGTTTTGCATGTTCATCATAAGATTTTTAAGATTCCTTTCGTTTCAAGGCCTTGAGCCTTTTTAATAAATTTTTTTGCCATTTTTTGCCCTAAAAGTTGTCAAAAGCATTGGCGACTTCTTTTTGTTGAGTTGGGAATAGGTGAGAGTAGATGTTGATTGTTGTATTAATACTACTGTGTCCAAGTCGTTTCATAAGTGTAAAAAATATATAATCTTTTCCTTCACCATTTCTGAGTCCTTTTGAAACTAGAAATGCTGCATGTGAGTGTCGGAAATCGTGATTACGAATCATTTTTAATGATGCAGGCATTCTTTTTTTCAATTTAATCTTTTGATTAGAAACCATTGGAGCAGTTAGTTGTAAAGGACTGTCTTGAAAGATTTGTAAGTCTTCTGTATTGTCCGTAAACTCTACTAATAGGTGAGCTTGTTTTTCTTTCCATTCCGTTAGTTCTTGAACGAATGCTTTATGAATATAAATTCGACGATTGGATTGAGTAGTTTTTACCGTTCCGATATGGACCTTGTTATTACGAAAGTAAGCAGAATACTTAATATCGATATAACCCTCTGATAAATTAATCTGTTTCCAAGTTAAGGCCAATGCTTCGCCAACACGAACGCCTGTAAACATCAGCACTCGATAAAATAGCTGAAACATATATTCATCTTCTGTGAACAGAGAATCAAATAGCTTGAATTCTTCAGGAGTGAAATAAGACATCTCCTTGTGTTTATCAGGCAGTTTTCTTAGTCCATTGCATGGATTATTTTGTCTAAGACGATTAGCGACAGCAACATCAAACATTTTATGTAGAAAAATCATTAGCTGATTAACGGTCGTGCTTGATAGTGTTCCTCCTTTGACACTTGGTTGTTTGACCAACCAATCTCTAAATTTTTTTACTTCATGGATAGTAATGGCAGACATATCTGCATGCTCAAAAAACTTAGAGACATATTGGTTATAATAGGATATCTGTGTATCAATGGTACCACGTTTATTCCCACGGAGTTCATCTTCTTGTTGAACTAAAGAGTAAAGGTGAGAAACAGATATTTTATCTTTAATATGAACTTGGTGAAGTTTGTTTAATCGATAATCTGCTTCATATTGAACAGCTTCTTTACGAGTGGTAAATCCTGACTTTCTATGACGTTTGATTTCACCAGTCAATGGGTCTATGCCATCGGTAATATCTACTTTCCATTTTCCCTTGTATCCTTTGATAACTGACATATTATTTTCCTCTTTCTATGTCAGTAGCGAAGAGTACAGTATCTATTATATCATTTTTTGAGATGATTTTAAATCCAAGAATTTCTTCGGCAATAGTCTTTGGTATTCTTCCAATCCTTTTGTTTTTATAAAGTTGAAAACCTCTTTCGACAAGTAATTTTTTACCCTCTCGTATAACACGTCTAGCTGTGCCTTGTGGATATCCTTGATTTGCGATATCTATGTAGGTAACTGTTTGAATTTCTTGCATTTATTCATTCCTTTCCTTTTTCTTATTCAATTCTAAAAATAACTGGTACGATTTGTCTTGAATAGTTTCTTCTCTATCAGTCTGATTTTTAAAGGGGTTTGGTAATTTATTGCCATGGTCTATATAAAACATCTGGTCCATTGGTTCGTACTTGTAAAATTGCAGATGCTCTTTTTTGACTTCGACTACTAAGGATAATCTTCTCATTAGCTGGCCCCAAGAATCAATGTGGCTTGTTTGTTTCTTCTTTGTTAATTCTAAGAAAAAATTATATGGGGAGTATGGGCTTGTAATGATGTATACGTTAGCTAAAAGAGGTTTGTCAAAATAACGACTACTTGCCATCGCTTTAACATTGTAAGGGTCAAACATTTTGAGTAAGTCTGAGTAGTCAAATTGATGGGGGCGTAATTCGTCTAAGATAATCACGTGTTCTAAATTGTATTGTTGAAAAGGGTCACGGATTGAGCCCGTAATAAAATAGTTAAGGTCATACTGTTCTGCGTATTGACGTGCTAGACGAGTCTTCCCTGTTCCCGCTTTTCCAAAAAGCCAAATAATCGTAACAATTTCATTCTTGTCAATCATTTCTTGTCGCCATAGTTCGGCTTGTGTTTCTAGTCGTTTTAAATAGACGGTTTCTATTTTTTGCCTTGCTTTGGCATATTGTGAACCAGTAAGTCGTTGTTCAATTTCTGATTTTGTAATATTACCAGTATAAAGTAGATCCAGTAGATTATCTATAATCATAGTGTCATTTATTTCATATCGTTTGGTTACATTTCTTTCGATAG
This sequence comes from Streptococcus mitis, assembly GCF_946188615.1. Lineage (GTDB taxonomy): Bacteria > Bacillota > Bacilli > Lactobacillales > Streptococcaceae > Streptococcus > Streptococcus mitis_BZ. Next base: position 327,341 of record NZ_CAMHVK010000001.1, on the reverse strand, counting down.
TGTCTAATAGGAGTAAATAGTCAAAATTCGCAATAACTTCTTTGGGAGAATATTGGTATTTATCTTGATTAGACTCCGTGTGATGAACGAGATATGAATAAGCATTGTTAACTGAACCCCTCCACTGCTCAAAACACTGTATTGGTTGTTTAGTCAACTTAGCAAGATTGTTTAAACTTCTAGCACTTTCAAATTGTAAAACAAGGTGTATATGTGGTGCGACAAGGTTTCCATCTTGCCCAATATCCTTATCATGCAATATTCCCGCAAAACGAAGCGGTTTTAGAATGTTCGTCATATACTCGATGATATCTTGTAAATTTGAAGATTGGAAATACTCAATCTGTTGAACAAACATGACATTGCGTGCTTTTACCATTAAAAACTCCTTTCTTCTTGGAACAATGGAACAACATTATACTACTTCAATAACAAGCCCAGAAGTAGTATAGTTCTGTCCTGACCAAATTGGAACATAAAACCAGCTCGGAGCTCTTGCCTTACGGCAAGCTCCGCTGGTATACAAATCAATTATGCTTTCTCGTCCCTTGTATTATATGATTAAGTGAAGTACTATCTTTGGGAGAGAATGTATATATTTCACGATAGACTCTTGTAAGATAGTCGTACAAAAAAGGTAATTTTTTTTGTAAAATTGTATCAATATCTGAGTTTTCTGCCCATGGTATAATAACTAGGATATATTCATGAGTTATAGTACATCTGATAGATTGAACAATAGTTTTGTACTCTTTTACAACCTCACTATCGATTTCACTGCCTCTCTTTAGCATTTGTTTTCGTACTATCCTTAATCGATTTACTGTTCGGAAAAAGTTGAAAAACTTATCTTCTTTTATCCATACGATGCAAAGAAGGATATGCGCTAAAAGATAGATGATAAGAACGATAGTAATTGCTTTAAGTAGTATAGATTGTGCTATTTGAAAATTATCTAAAATTTGACTCCAAACGTCCCAAGAGATAATGGTTCTAACTTGGCTAACAAACCATATACCTGCTAGAGATAAACTCCACAGAAAGCTCAAGAGTAACTCTAAAGGCAGTAAGTAGTAGAGTTTATCGGTAATGACAGTGCTATTTATTATAATTCTATTGTTAATGTTTTTCATATATTTTCTCCTTTAAATGTTGGTATAAGCAATGGCATAACATTAGGTGGTGTTATACCGTCAATAACTTGAACAATACCAGTTCCTTTTCCGTTAGGAATGACAATTCCTGTCTCTGAATCCAAGTCTGGGAATAAAAACGTTGTCGTTTTTCTGTTGATTAACCCAAGTTGTATCAAGAAATTACACTGCTCTCTAACGGCAATCGGTAAAGCGTTTGTGTCCATCCGCTGGCTCACTAGGATTAGGTGGACAGATGTTGCTCGTCCAAGTAGTGCAATATTGGATAATAGTGCAAAAAAGGTATCTTTAACATTTTTAGAAGTCAAAGAGGTTAAAGCAAGCAATTCATCAATCACCAGACAACGATGTTGAAATTTTTTAGAAGGATTTTCAAGAAGCTCCGATTGTCTTTGATAGATAGTATCTAGTTCCACTTTTAGCAAGCTGTTTACCTTGGAAACAAATTCATCAGATGAGAAGTCTTTCTCTTGATAAAGAACAGGTATGTTCTGTTTTAAGCAGTAGCGAGAGATAGAATCGCACTTGGGGTCCACGACTGTTACATGAGCAAATTGATTAATAACAGAGATTAGATAGGTCAAAGCGTAGCTCTTTCCAGAACCAGAAGAACCAGCAATCAAGCAATGAACGATGCGATTGAAATCAATTCGATAATTTTTCATGAGTTCAAAACTTTCGTTTTGAACGCTGACATCAGATAGCTTTTGATACGTCAATCTTTCAGGTATTCCCATAAAGAATGGAAACCTAAAAGCACGACTAGTATTAATGCTTACACCATCACCATCACGTTTGACAATATAGGCCGATGGCTGTTTAAGAAATGTCAACATAGGGTAGGCACTTGTAGATAAAATTTGAAAAATCTGTTGGTATAGATTGTTATCCAAAATGTACGCACAAGGAAACCTTGGGACAAAGTCTAGATAATTGTCACCATATATGAATTGGAAGGAATTTGTAGTTGAAGAGATAGAGCTGTTCCTCAACCCTAGCTCCACAGACTGGACAAGATAGTCGGCGTTTACTACAAACTCCCGTTTATTTTCTGATTGCATAAATGGAAATACCATTGATTACTTACCTCCTTTGTTTAATACGGTTACAGAGTTCGCTCGGAAATAGATGTTACCTCTGACATTGCAGGCCTCTGCACCTTGAAATTCAATCTCGTCAAATTGTTCGATAGTTTGTTGGGATGAGAATTTAACCTCAAAAGGCTGTTGTCCTTTAATAACGAACCAATAACGATATGAGTCAATTTCGTTTGTTGGGCTATTATCAACGTATTTCATGCGAATATTCGCTTCAGGGGATAATACAATTGCAGTTTTTTCGTTATCGAAAATTTCTTGAAATAGTTGGCTAGAATAGCCAGTTTTAGCTTTCATTTTAAACATAGTTATTATTTATAATCAGCAAGCCTAGGAATTGCTGATTCCTTTCCTTATTTTTTAATAAGCGCTTATAGTCTTATTTTAAATCACAATAGGATAGAAGTCATTACTAGTTTTGAAACTATAATTATCGTTTCAAAACTATAATGAGAGGAACATAAAAGCAGTCGCTTATGCGACTGCCACGAATTGATACTTATATGTTAATGTGTGTTATTATCTTTCTAAATAAGTTGATTTTCCAAAAAATTTGTTAAATCTATGAAATCTAGTATATTTAGATTTAATTCGGTTAGATTTTTAATTTTTTTATTTTGGTTATCATTATAAAATTTCTTTAGGTATTCTATATCTTTGTCTAATTTGTCCTTATCATAGTACATACAGATAGATGAAGATGTAGCAAATTCATTTACTATTTGTTTAGCTTTACTTATAAATAATATGAAATTATCAATATTTAAGCTTCTATCTAATAAATTTAAAAATTGTTTAGATGAAAATACTTCAATAAAAAAATTATTATTGAGTCTAGCGAATATACTATCATTGTTACCTTTTGACTCTTTAAGAATCTCTTTTTTGATTTTTTCTTTATAGAATTCAAGAAGTTTATCTGAATTTATATCTATAAAATTATTGAAGGAACTAATAAATACTTGATAATTCTCTTCACTATTCAAAATATATTCAAATAAAAAATTTGTATGTAGTGTATGATTGAAGATTAGCCTTTTGAAATCAATAAAGAATTCCATATAATCCTCACAATGATAGTTAAAAGCACCTATATAAGTATCCAAATCTGTATCTGTTTTTGATGATGAAATGATATTGATAAGTAGCTTGTTTGAAACATTTATAAGTATTTCTTCCTTTATGAATGAATCTTTAAAAATATTTTTATAGGTTGCATCTCCAAAGAAAATATCATCAGTAGGAGTATCTATAAATGGATTGGAATCAGAGTTATTGAATAAAATCAATAAAAGGGAAAATTTTAAAAAATTTAAAATTTCATTTTCTGATTCAAATATAAGTTCCTCATGTGTTACATTGAACATTTTTGCAAAAATTTCAATTTTTTCTTGAGACATAAGAAATTTACTGTTTACAGGTTTACCTTGTAAAATGTTTGATAATGTTGGTTCGTTTATTGGAAGATCTGAACCTTCAGTTTGAAATTTATCTTTGACTTTCCGTGTGAATTGAGCTTGTGTGGAATATGAAACTTTGATTTTGTTTTTTAGACGTAAGCCTATCATACGATATAAATAATTTGTAAAATTCATATTTTTCTCCATATTTTTCAAGAGTTATAATAGTTGAGAAAAAATACAACAATATAATTGTGGTTGAGAAATTGAAAATTTGATATAGAGCTTTGTTTATACATTCACATATGTTTATTTTATTCTTTTATAGTGCTTCTCTTTTCCATGTTCTTTGGTTATTAAATCTGCCTCTATTTCCTCAGCTCTCGACCCCGCAGATATAATATAAATAATAATAATAATAGGGGGGATTATTAGTTTTAATAATTCAACTAATGAGTAAATTCCTAGGCTAATTGATGAAGTAATTAAATCAAAAGTCGGTTCAATGAGTAAAACAATGGGTAATATATAAAAGAGTTTATTTTTGGAATTTTTAATGCTAGTTATCACATAGCTCAAAATTCCTAAAACTAATAAGTAATAAGCTGGACCAGCCTTACTTTCTATATGTAATCCAATACTTGTTTCATTTTGCATTCCTGTCAAAAATTGTCTGACTACAAAGATTAATCCGGCTAAAATAAATGGTCTAATATCTAATTTTAGTGGAAAGAATCTTAAAACTAATATAGAGATGATAAATGCAAAATATGCAAAAACGTATTCTGCTTTAATCATAACTATGATTTGTTGCACCATGTTTGAATGAATATCATTGTTAATGATACCAAGAGGTAAAGATGTTTTAGAAGATATAAAAGGTATGAATAATGCAATACAAACTGATAAAAATAATGAAATTTCAGGACTATATTTTTTAATTATCCCCATACTAAATTCACCCTCCTAATGCTTGTTTTAAAATATTATTACTTGTCTTTTTATTTGTTTAGGACATTTTTTAAAGACGAGCAGTATATCTAATTTATTACTTTTTATCAACGGTAATATTCTTTAAGTTTGTTTTAGGATTATCAAGCGTGTATAGTGTATTTTTATTGGTTCGAATTGCAATTGCATTTTCATGGTCTTTATTTACCCCAATATTAAAAGTCGAATCGTAGATATCCATAGCATAAAATAGAGAAAGACTAAAACCCTTGTCTTCTGTTGTAGGGAAGTAATTTTTTAGTGGATTTGAAATATCAATTTCCTTATTTTGCTTATCGAATATTGTTCCAGTATATTTTAAAAATTCATAAGCAGTCTGATTTCCGCTACCATCTGTTTTTAACTTGATAGAGTACGAGCCGGTACTTGGTTTGGATAATTCTGCGAGTTCATTGGAATTTTCTAATGCCTGTATAGTTTTTTTATGTCGTTCAATTCGTTGCTCATGTTCCTCAGCTGAACCATTTGCTATTCCAACTGCCCCTTCAGGATATTTGTCTAGTTTTGCTTTATATTCATCTAGTTCCTTTTGTGTAAGTTCTAAATCCTCCTTATAATAATTGACGAGGTTATCATAATAAGTTTTTATGTTTTGCTTATGAAGTTCTTTCGCTTTCTCAATAACTTCCTTGTCAGATAATTTACTAACATCGCCTAATGTTAAATGTTCGCTATTTTTACTTCCGCGTAAATCAAATGCTGTAATTGTGTTATTTTTGGCAACTAATAAAAATTGGATTCTAGTTTCTTTTGAGGTTGATTTAGAGTTTTCTATATCATAGATAATGGTTTCATTTTTTGATAAGTATTCAGCAAATTCAGTACTTTTGCTTTTTGAAGAAACTTGTTCTATTTGTTTTTCTTCTTGATTACTTTGAGACTTAGTATGAGTACATGCAGTCAGAATGCATCCTGAAAGAAGTAGTGAAATTAAAATTATTTTGCGATTCATATAAAATTCTCCGTTAGTTACTATTTGTATTTGTAAAAATTAAATTATTGTGCATGAAGATAAGTAGTTAATAAAATTATTTTTTCATTATCAAAGAACTCCTAAAACAAAAATTATTAAATAAATGGTCTCTGTCCTAAAACCTAGGATTTTTTGGACAGGAAATACACTTTATTTTAGAACCATTTTCGTTAGAAAAAAGGTTCTAAAATCCAGTATTTTGACCGATTATTATTACACTACCATTCTATCAAGTTTGTCCAAAAAAGTCTAGGTTTTTTGACAGGAACTATGAATTTTTTATCCAATTATGAAAGGTGCTTTTTGATACTCCTAAGATGTCTGCACCTTCTCGTAATGTTATTTCTTTTTTCGTATATTGAGCTATTACATCAGGAAGATTATCCGGGGCAAGCAATTTTGGTCTACCGAATTTTTTCCCTTTTTTCTTTGCTTCTCGTATTCCTTCCATTTGTCTTTGTTTGATTTGTTCTCTTTCAAACTGTGCCACATAAGATAGAACTTGCAAAACGATGTCAGATATTAGTTTTCCTGTGATATTGTCATCGCTATTCTTTGTGTTTAATAAGGGGAAATCTAAAACAGTTATATTTACTTTCTTTTTCTTAGTAATTGATTGCCATTGTTCTAAAATTTCATCATAGTTTCTTCCCAATCTATCAATTGATTTAATAACTAATTCATCATTCTCCTTCAAGGTAGTTAATAATTTTTGATATTCTATTCTGTCAAAATCCTTTCCTGAAACATAATCAATAAAAATATTTTCTTTTGCTAATTTATTTTCTACCAAGGCTGAAAATTGTCTATCGATATTTTGTTCTCTTGTAGATACTCGAACATAACCGTAACGCATAAGGCTACCACCTATCTTTTTATCTCTATTTTAGACGAAAAGAAAACTACCGCCCATAATGAGTGGTAGTTTGGTGTACTCTTTGCTACTGTATTTTTTTGCCAAGATTTTGTCTTGGATGCGTGAATAGTAGTGTTGGATAAAAAATCTTAAGGACTTAAAAATCCTTTTAAACCAACCTTTTTGATGTTTACAAAAATTAAAAACAGTATGTTCAATTTTTGCATGTTCATCATGGTGATTTATAGTTTCCTTTTACAATTATTTTCCTTTTTATTTTATCAATTTTGGGGTTAAAAGTCTAATCTTTTTTGAGTGAATCTAAGAATTGTGCTTGGCAGTGGAAAATAAAAGTAGACTTCCTGTGAAACAAAATATGATACAATAAAACTATGAATTATGAAGTAAGTAAACCATTAAGTGATGCACGATTTAAGCGCCTTGTTGGTGTTCAGCGCACTACTTTTGAAGAGATGTTAGCTGTGTTAAAAACAACTTATCAACGTAAACACGCAAAAGGTGGACGAACCCCTAAGTTAAGCCTAGAAGACCTCCTAATGGCTACTCTTCAATATATGCGAGAATACCTCACTTATGAACAAATTACGGCTGATTTTGGCATTCACGAAAGCAACTTAATCCGTCGGAGTCAATGGGTTGAAGCAACTCTTATTCAAAGTGGCTTTACGATTTCAAAAACTCATCTTAGTGCTGAGGATACGGTGATTGTGGATGCAACAGAGCTAAAAATCAATCGTCCTAAAAAATCAACTAGCCAATTATTCTGGTAAAAAGAAATGTCATGCTATGAAGGCTCAGGCGATTGTCACAAGTCAAGGGAGAATTGTTTCTTTGGATATTGCAGTGAACTATTGCCACTATATGAAGTTATTCAAAATGAGTCGCAGAAATATCGGACAAGCTGGTAAAATCTTGGCAGACAGTGGTTATCAAGGGATCATGAAGATGTATTCACAAGCTCAAATTCCGAGGAAATCAAGAAAACTTAAGCCACTAACTCTTGAAGATAAATCCTATAATCATGTGCTATCTAAAGAGAGAATCAAGGTTGAGAATATTTTGGCAAAAGTAAAAACGTTTAAAATATTTTCAACAACCTATCGAAATCGACGTAGACGATTTCGATTACGAATGAATTTGATTTTCGAAGAGTATGAGTCTGGAACATGAAAACAGCAGTTGATTTCAAGAAACAAAAAAGAACAGTCGAAACTGTTCTTTTTTATCATTATTTGAGACCGTATTTTTTGTTGAAACGATCCACGCGTCCATCTGCTTGAGTGAACTTTTGACGTCCAGTGTAGAATGGGTGTGAGTCTGATGAAATTTCCACACGAATCAATGGGTAAGTTTCGCCTTCGAACTCAACTGTTTCGTTAGAGCGTTTTGTTGAACCGCTAAGGAATTGGTAACCAGTAGTTGTGTCCATGAAGACAACTGGGCGATATTCTGGATGGATATCTTTTTTCATTTTGCAATATTTCCTTTCTGCCATGGTCTCTTTGCGAGCCATAGATTGTTACCATACTAGTCTATCAGATTCTGAAAAGTTTGGCAAGTATTTTATCAGTTTTTAAGCAAGTTTTTTAACTTTTGATAGATGATTTCGTTTTCTTCTAGACTGTAGGAATTAGCACCACTTGCTAGAGGGTGGCCTCCACCATCATGTTCCTTGGCAATTTCATTGATAGGATGGATTTTACTGCGTAAGCGGACACGGTAGTGGCCATCAGCCTGCTCCACAAAAATTCCCCAGAGACTCACACTATCAATACGCCCAGGTGCACCGACAATGGCTGCAGTTTCAGCATCGGTAACATTGAATTGTTTTAAGATTTTCTGACTCAGGATAACGCGAGCAGCACCATTTTCATCCACTTCCAGATGGTCGTAGATGTAGCCTTGAAGTTTAGCAATTTTGTAACTCATAGTGTCCATTTTGCGAGTGAGAGCTGCAAAGTCAAAGTGATGTTCTCTCAAATAAGCAGCAAGACGAAGAGTCCGTGCTGTCGTAGAAGGGTAGAGGAAGCGACCTGTATCACCGACAATTCCTGCAAAGAGCAACTCAGCAGCACGATCTGACAAGGCCAGTTGGGTTGTTTGGGCAAATAGGGTAATCATCTCACTAGCGCTACTTGAACTAGTATCTACCCAAGATAGGTTACCGTATACATCATCATTTGGATGGTGGTCAATCTTAATGAGAAAATAACCTTGACTATAGCGCTTATCATCAATACGAGCAGTGTTAGCTGTATCACAGACGATGACAAGGGCGCCTCGGTAGGCACTATCTTCAACATGATCCATTTCAGCCATCCAAGTAAGAGTTGGTTCATCAAAACCAACAGCTTTGATGGTTTTTTCTGGGAAATGATGTTTGAGAAGAGCTTTCAATCCCACCTGACTTCCCAAGGCATCAGGATCTGGTTTCATATGACGGTGAATGATAATCGTGTCGTATTCTTTGATTTTTTCTAAAATTTGATGGCAAATGTCCATAAATAACCTCAATTCTTTCTCATTTCATTGTAGCACAAGAATTTTTATTTTTAAAATGAAAAAGATGTGATATAATGGAGAAAGATAAATTGAGGAGGACGATATGGCATTAGCAAAAATTGTATTTGCCAGTATGACCGGTAATACCGAAGAAATTGCAGATATTGTAGCAGACAAATTACGCGACTTGGGCTTGGATGTCGATGTTGATGAATGTACAACTGTTGACGCTTCAGACTTCTTGGAAGCAGACATCGCTATCGTTGCGACCTATACTTATGGTGATGGGGAATTGCCAGATGAGATGATGGACTTCTATGAAGACTTAGCAGACCTCAACTTGAATGGTAAAATCTACGGAGTGGTTGGCTCAGGAGATACCTTCTACGATGAATTCTGTAAGGCTGTTGATGACTTTGACCGTGTCTTTGTGTCAACAGGGGCAGAAAAAGGTTCAGAGTGTGTTAAAGTTGACCTTTCTGCTGAAGAAGAAGACATCGAACGCTTGGAACAATTCGCAGAAGAATTGGCTGCTAAAGTAGGATAAGTATAAAACTGCACTGATGGAATCAATCAGTGCATTTTTTTATCGTGAGTTGGGATTTTACTAGCCTATTTGGTGGCTTTTTGATACAATAATTCAAATAAAGGAGGAGAATGTATGGATTTAGATATTATTCGTCAAGAAATTGATCAAATCGACGACCAAATTGTCAAACTATTAGAAGAACGAATGCATTTGGTTGAGGGTGTAGTTGCTTATAAGAAAGCATCAGGAAAACCGATTTTAGATACTAAGAGAGAAGAAGCTATTTTTGAAAAGGTTAGAAGTCGTGTAGAGGACAAGCGCTATCAGGAGACTATTGTCGCGACTTTTTCTGACATACTCAAACGTTCGCGTGATTATCAGGATCAAAACATCAAATGAAAAAAGAACAATTTTATCCGCTAGGAATTTTTCTAGCTGCAATGGTGGGTGGACTTATCCGCTATCTAGTTTCCACTTGGTTACCAGCCAGTCCAGATTTTCCTTGGGGCACTCTCTTTGTCAACTATCTGGGAATTTTCTGCTTGGTTTATCTTGTCAAGGGATATCTGGTCTATAAGGGGACTAGTAAGGGCTTGGTTTTAGCACTGGGTACAGGTTTTTGTGGAGGTTTAACAACCTTTTCTAGTCTAATGCTTGATGCTGTGAAACTGTTTGATACAGGGCGTTATCTTAGTTTGGTCCTGTATTTGCTTTTGAGCATCGGTGGAGGTTTGCTTTTGGCTTACTGTCTAGGGAGGAAAAAATGGTAATCATTTATCTTGCAATTGCTTGTGGTTTCGGAGCTTTAGTACGGTATATCTTTTCCCGCTATAATCAAGTTTCTAAATTGCCTTTAGGAACTCTCATAGCCAATCTTTTAGGGTGCTTTTTGATTGGCTTATTCTACAATTATGTGGAGTCCAAGGAAGTCTATGCTATCTTAGCGACAGGTTTTTGTGGAGGGTTGACGACCTTTTCAACCTTGAATGACGAACTCCAAAGGTTGCTAAGCGATAAGAAGGTATTTTATTCTTACCTGATTTTGACCTACCTAGGTGGTTTAGTTGCGATTTTTTTAGGAATTCTGCTATAAATTTCTTTACTTTTTTGCGGAAATTTGGTAAACTGTATCTTGTGTGTAATGGACGCACAAAAATACAGTTTATCCGCTGAGGAAGATTCCTCAAGATTGACAAAGATAGGAGAATAAAATGAATCCATTAATCCAAAGCTTGACTGAAGGTCAACTTCGTACAGATATCCCATCATTCCGTCCTGGTGACACTGTTCGCGTACACGCGAAAGTTGTCGAAGGTAACCGTGAACGTATCCAGATTTTTGAAGGTGTTGTTATCGCACGTAAAGGTGCTGGCATCTCAGAAAACTACACAGTTCGTAAAATCTCTAACGGTGTAGGTGTTGAGCGTATCTTCCCAATCCACACTCCACGTGTTGAAAAAATCGAAGTTGTTCGTTACGGTAAAGTACGTCGTGCGAAATTGTACTACTTGCGTGCACTTCAAGGTAAGGCAGCTCGTATCAAAGAAATCCGTCGTTAATTCGACTAAAAAACTCTGCTTTTCAGCAGAGTTTTTATCTAGCTCCCTTAGTTCAATGGATATAACAACTCCCTCCTAAGGAGTAGTTGCAGGTTCGATTCCTGCAGGGGGCAGTAGTTCAATCGAAAAAGCACTGAATGATCAGTGTTTTTTTCTTGTCCTAAAATGGAAACCATTTCAGATGAAAATAGAGGTGTGGTATAATAGGAGAAAATATATGTACTAATTTGGTTGGGATTTCTCTCCGTATTATGAGATTGGATTAAGGATTAGGATCTAGATTTCTGAGAAGGAATAATGATGTTTGAGTAAAGAAGGAAATCGAATGAAAATTTCTGGGACAAGAGGTAACATTACTTTTGAATATGAAAATGGCTATGTTTTAAAAGTAGAGGGAGAGTTGTTGACTGATGGTAGCTTTATTGTATATAGGTCAAGCATACAGAATTGGGAGCCACCTTACAATCACATTCCTATCACACAGAACGAGATAGATAAACTTGTCGAGGAAGTGAACTTCAGGATGACGGAGCAAACAATTCAGATCGAATTTATCTGAGTTAGAGTAGGAGAAGGCAGATGAAATTTGATTACAGTGAACAGATACTCACATGGAAGTGGGATGGTAATGAAATAAAGATTGACTTACCAGATATCATTCATGCGGAATATCATAAAGATGAGAACATTGTTATCGTCTATAGTGGAGAAAACTTTATTAGCAAAACTATTTTCTACTATAGTTTAGAAGGAAAATTATTAGGGCGACAAAATGTAGAGGAAGGAAGACTAGAGTGGCATTATAAGGGCCAACATCAGATTGATTTTCATCATTTACATCATCTGCGATTTAGTCCTAAATATCAGCGTATCTTCAGTATATTTCGCTCATCCAGCGATTTTGACGTTCCATCAGAATTAGAGGTTTATAATTTAGAAGGTGAGAGAATCGACCAAATTGAATCTCCTGCAGGGTTTACAATGCTATACATTTCTGAGATAAGTAAAGAAAAACTGAGAATTGTATGTGAAGCTCTTAAAGAAGATTGTTTTGATAGTTTTGGTCGAAGTGATTTCTATTTTAATGTGGATTTAGAAACTAGAAAATGGATAAAAGATGGCGTAGCCTATTGAGGAAGAGAAAAAGAAACCTGATTTTTACGCTATTTTGGTTGAGAGAAGAATTTACACTAGGAGAAAACAAATGAAACCAACAAAACTACAATGGGAAGATGTTATCCAGTTTGAAGAAATTGAAGGATACGGGAAGTCAATCTGGAAAAATGAGGACAAGTATTATTTAGTTTTAGAAGAAGGAACCGTGGCTTCTTGGTTAGCGGTTTATGAATTACCAAATGAATTATTTGCCTTACTGGAAAGTGGGAAGAGATCGCTACTCGAAATATCTTGGAAGATTAAAACCGATCGTTGGCCACCGACGGAAGAAGAAAAGAAAGCTAGTGAGAAACAATTTATATTAAAAGGATTAACTCCTTTAATAGCTAATCCTAAGAGTTGGGAATTATTTACTCAGGAAGAGCTTGAAAGATTAATTCCGCTTGCTGAACAGAAATGGATTGACTGGAGAGGCAAACTTCCAGATGATTATGTATCACCACTTAAGTAAGGAAGGTATAAAATGAAACCAACAAATCTAGAATGGGAAGATGTTATCCAGTTTGAAGAAGTTGAAGGATATGGGAAATCCATCTGGAGAAATGATAACAAGTATTATTTAGTTTCAGAAGAGGGAACTGTGGCTTCTTGGTTAGTAGTCTATGAATTACCAAATGAACTGTTTGCCTTATTAGATAGTGGGGAAAGAACGCTACGTGAAGTATCTTGGAAGATTCAGAACGATTCTTGGCCACCGAACGTGACACAAGAAGAAGCTGATAGAAATTTCCTGAGGCAATATCCAGAAGCTTTAAGAGGAAATCCTAAAGCGCAAGCCTTATTCACAAAGGCCGAACTGGAAGAAATATTACCCGAAGGTGCTGAAATTCTAGCGTGTAGCGATTAAGAAAAGAAAACTAAGCTTAATAAAATCAAAATGGTAAATTTTGCAGAGAACGAACTAAGTCTTTTCGGAATTGGAGATATGAAAGATTATCAAATGAAAAATTACAGAAAACTCTTGTTAGAAGCTATCCAAGCAGGCGATGTTGCTGGGATTTTGCGAGGTGAAAAAAGATATTGTATAGAGCCTCCGACCTCTGTACCAGATGTTTTTCCGACAGATATTTGCCAAGTACTAACTGAGTATTTCTACAAGCAAAATGATATTGACAAGATTCAAGATTTATTAGAAGGCAGTCTTATAGAGCTATCGCAGCGTTCTGCAGTTGATTTGTATATTTCAGTTTTGTTTTTTGATGCAATCCTTTTTATGCAAGAAAAAAATATAGCGAGCTTTACAATCCATACGTCGACAGTTGCCCAAGCAATTGCTAAAGGAATTAAGGATTATCAAGAGGAATTGAACGACAGCATCACTTTCCCAAACGGTCTTGTGAAAATAAAACTAATGAACCAGCTGGAAAGATTCAATCAAAAATATCAAAAGAATGAACGGTTTTCCATTATTGAGAAATAGTGATGGTTCTTGTAACACTCTATAGATAAACTGTTAATTGGGACAATAATATGAATAATAATTTGAATTTAGATTTGTTAAAACAAGATGTAGAAAAAGAAATCAGAGAAAAAGGCTTTGAAAATCTTTATTATGCTCTATTTAATGAGCATAGTAGTCAACTTTGGGCTATACATCTATACTATCGAGATGGGAAGTTTATGGTAAATAGTCGGGACGACCGGACCTATATAATGGGGAAAACAAGGGAGTTTGACAATTTTGAAGAGGCAAAGCTATCTTTTCTTAATTTAATGGAGTCTTTTATCGAAATGAACAGATATTTTGTACAGAATGGAGATTCACCCTACTATTCTTGTAGTTTGTGGGATGAAAAAGGAGATGTCTAGAAGATGAGAGACGAAGCCCAAGAACGTTTAGAACTGTTATCAACCATTCAAGATTTAGGTTACGAGAGTTTGAGGTATTCTATTTTTAACGAATATGGTCCTGGTGAATGGGAAGTGGTAATCGAATTTGACGATTCTAAGCAAGTGTACAATGTTTACGCTACCATGGATCGAGCAAGTTATAATAAAAAATTAGAATTTGATAATTTTGAGGATGCCAAAAATAAATTTATAGAAAAACTAGATCTTACTGTAGAAATAAATAAACTTTTTGTAGAAAATGGGGAAGTTCCTGAATACTCCTCCCCGTTATGGGACAAAATCGAAGCTGACATTGAGAACATGAAATGCATAGTTGAACAAGAAATTGAAAAACGTCATTATGAGAGCTTACATTATGTTCTATTTGACGAAACAAAACAGCTTCCTTGGGCATTTCATCTTTATCAGAAAAATGGAAAATTTTATGTTGATGGTCGAGATGATCGATCATATATAGTTGGACATAGTAAAGAGTACGATAATTTTGGAAGTGCAAAGAAAGATTTTTTTGAAAAATTAGAACTCGTTATAGAAACTAATAAACTGAATATACAATTAGGATTGCCAGTAGAATATACATCACCATTATGGGATGAAAAAGAGGATAACTAGAAGATGAGAGACGAAGCCAAAGAACGTTCTGAACTTTTATTAGCCATTCAAGATTTAGGATATGAGTCTTTAAGATATTCTATTTTTAATGAACACAGACTTTCTGAGTGGGAAACTAGGATAGATTATAATCCAGAATTGAAATTGTATGAAGTTTACTCAACAATGGATCGAGCGAGTACAGGAAGTATTTTTAAGTTTAAGACATTTGAAGAAGCAAAAGAGAGATTTATCCATAATCTAAAGTTAACAGTTTTTCAAAATAAAACTTCCGTTGAAAATGGAGAAGTTCCTGAATATTCCTCTCCACTATGGGATAAACAAGATATCGATATCGAATCTTTGAAAAATATAGTGGAAAAGGAGATTAAAGAAAGAGGTTTTGAAAGCTTGTCTTATGTCTTGTTTGATGAAGATAGCAGTCAACCTTGGGCAACACATTTGTTTTTTAAAAATGGCAAATTTCAAATTAACAGTAGGGATGAACGCTCATATATTGTGGGAAAAACATGGGAGTTTGATACGATGAAGGAAGCAAAGGATGAGTTCTTTAAGTTTCTTAGTCAAACAGTTCATGCGGAACAGTTGGCTAATGAATTTGGTTTTTCGCACCCCTATCCTTCGCCACTATGGTACAAGGAAGGGAAAAGATTTAATTTGAGGCAGGATATGTGAATCTTGTAAAAGATGTGTTTAGCTTTCTAGGTTATTGAGAACTAGCTAAAGTTTAGTTAGTACGAAAGAGAAGATAAATGATTTTGAAGAAAGAATAAATCAGTAGACATTTGGTAAAAGACAAAGGAGATGAGAATGGAAACTATTTATTTAAGTCAAAAAAACATGTTGGAAATCTGTCAAGAGGGGGATAAGTATTTTTTACGTTATCCAACTTTTAATATTACCATGCCAGAAGTGGTTCAAGAAATTCCCAAAGAAGCTGCCAATAGCTATATATCGGGAGAACATACTGGTAAAGAGTTGATGAATTATGCGCAATATGGTTTTTGGAAATCAAAAAAGCAATATACACAGGAAGAGTCAGACAAAATTTTTATACGAAATAATCCTGATTTAATTTTTAATGATTTACCTGATAACAAAAAAATATTTTCTCCTGGAGAATTTACTCAAATTGCCACCCAAGCCATCGTTTCAAAATTGAAACCTAGCGAACTTGACGCTATTGGTATAGTTGATAATCATTTAGAGCTTCTTCTGGTGGATCCAGTCGGCTGGCAGGAAGAGATAGAAGCAGTCCATCTTAAAATTCTGCAAGAAAAAATCAACAATTACATTCACTTCCTCGAAAGCAAGCAGTATGTGGAGCGATATGGCGATAGCTTTGACAAAAAAGTCATCCATATCACATTCCAGTACTCCCCATCTGATAATGGATTGGCCTTTCTTGCTGAGGTTCAGAAAGTGTTACAACCCACAGATATGAGTTTGAAGGTAGAATTACCGGAGTGATAAAGAGGGCGAAAGACGCTCTCTTTTTGTGGTATAATGTGACTAGATTGTCAAAACTTTTTTTAAACAGGTAAAAATAGGATATAGTTAGGAATTCTAATGATTATAAATAATACAGTTATCAACAAACAATTAACAAAAGAAATATTTAATAATAATTTTAAAGGTTATCTTCAACAAGATGAAAGTTCTAATTTATTTAAGTTAAAATCCCCCGTTAAGATTGAAGGATTAGAATTTTGGGCAGATTTTAATTTTAAAAATAACATTCTTGAATCTTTAAAGTTATGTATTTATCAATCAAATGCTCCGATAAATTATTCGAATATGTTTGAATATAAACTACAAGATATAAAAGGAATACAGGATAAGTGGTTAGAAAAACAATATGGTAGATTTTCCGAAAAGAGTACATACTCTAGTAAATTTAATACCTCTTTTGCGGAAATAATATCATATATTGATACAAAATCAGGTGAGACCAGTATTCTATTCTTGTTTAGCAAATAATTATTATTTATGAATAATGGAATGAGGTAAAAATAATGCAGTTAAAGCAAGAATTAATAGAGTTACTATTAAAAATAGGGGAAACAAATCTTAATCAGTCGGATTTATTTACAGAAGAAAAACCATCTCTATTCTTACCGGAAGGGCGTACTATTTATTTAGAGGGCGATTATTACTACATTGTTGGTGTCGAACGTGGCAAAATAAATTCTGAGAAAAAATTTGATAATAAGGAAGATATTCTTTATTATCTTTTGCAATCATATGTTACTAAAATTGCATCAAAAAATGCATGGGCTAATGCTAATGGAGATTTTGACCGTTATGATACCCTTTTTCAAGAAGAACAAATTCGCTTATTTAGTATAATTGATCCTAAGTATGGAGAGAGAAGAAGGAAGGAAGCAACCTCAAAATTCTCTTTACTTAAAAAGTCATAAAACTAACGGAGAAACTACAATGACAAAAGAAGAGTTACTTACTTTTTTAGAGTGTAATCGAAGTAAGCTTAAATATCATACAGTCTATCTAAACAAAAAAGCATTAGAGCAGTTCGCAATAGGGTATTTTCTGGATTCGAAATCAAATAAATTTCTGGTGTATGAAGTGTCAGAGCGTCAGAGTTTAATTAAAATTGCTTCCTTTAAAAATGAAGAAGAAGCTATTGAGAAAGTTTATGAGATAGTCAAATTTAGATGTCGTATGTGAACTAGATTTCTATTAATAAGTAAAGAATGTTATGGAGAATAGCATGATGACCAATTTAAAAGAAGAACTGACAGATTCGTTATCTGAATTAATAGAGTTTCTATCAAATTACAAGGAAAAAAATAATGTTAATAATTTCATTGGTATCCTTGAGGAAATGCAGTTTATCCTACAAAGTATAGGAAAATCCCAGATACCAGCTGAAACGATGAACCAACTACAAAAAATGTACAAAAGTATGTTTTTCCCAAGAGATGGTTTATCGGATTTTTATGTTTTTGATTCGGACGCTGCATACATGAAAAGGAGAAATGAGCAATTCTCTTTAATGCTAGAGAGAATTGACAGTTTATTTAAAGACTAGATAACTGATGGGAGATTTGGTAAGAATTGATTGTATTGGAATGAGGAATGTAAATGTACGAAATTTATAAACAAAACAAATTTGAAGCAGAATATGAGAACAAGCATGAAGTAATTTTATATAGTCGTGTTAAATTTAAAGATTTTCAAAATTATATAAGTCCTTGGGGGAGGATATCTGATAATGTATTTACAAAAAACGTCAAGATGGAGGAGCTAGACTATCTATACAGTATTCATTATGAAATTCAATATAAGGGGCATTCCTTTTTTGTTAGTAGTGGGATGATTCGAAAGAATATTGAGAAAGATTGGTTTGAAATAATACCAAGCGCCAATCAAAATCAAATAAAGGATGAGTTGGGATTCAAGCAGATAAACAAATTAGAATGGGCAAAAGAGATTAGCCGAAAAGACATTGAAGTCTTAAAAATAGTCGAAACACCTTTAGGAATCTTTAAAGATCAGGGAGTTAAAGTAAAAAGTTTAGAAGGCCAAGCCATTGATAACTTTTTAAATTCTATTGAAAAGTAATGTTGTGATACTGTGGTTTCAATCTAATAGAAGAAAAAAATGGAATCTGTTTCGAGGAAATGATAATGTTTGATAATGAATATATTGTAAGTTTGAAAAGGTTTATCAGCAATGTCGAAATTGTTTCAATAAATAACAAGTTGCAGGCATATGATAATGTGGATATTATTTATATTCTAGAAAAAAAAGAAGACGAATTTTTCATTTTAGTAAATGAAAGAGGGGTTATTTTAGAATATTGTAAAATTAGTAACAAGGAGTTAGCACAACTATATTTTGCTATATTTGTTAAAAGAGGAGTTACAGATTTTGAATTTCCACTGATGACTTTAATAAATGATATAGAAGATATTGAAATATTGAAAGAATACTTAACTAGAGAACAACTGGATGACTTTTATTCGGTTGATTCTAGAACTAAAGGTAAAATAAATTTTTCTACAAAATTAAACAAGATTTATTATATAGATGCAAGTGACAATGAATACAATCTATTTTGCCTGCCAAACAGAATATTTCAAACCTTCTATGTATCAATCGTAAAATTAAAAACTATTAAGGAATGGATGATTCAACTGAATGATGCAAATGGATTAGGAGATGAATATGAGGCTACCTTGTTAGGGTATAGTTCAGAGGGAATAAGTAGAAGTGATTCGTTTGTGACTAAGGAGAACTGATGGAAAAAATTCGTTTTACTTATGGAAATTTTCATTATTTAGTATTTGAATTGAATCATCAATACTATCTACTTGATAGAAGACCATGTCATTTGATAGGATATCTTTTCCCACCTATAAATTGGCTTTTCTTTCAACATGTGTATCCCATTACATCTGATGAGTACTGTAAGATAAAAGAAAAAAATGGACGTGCTACAAAACTCACTGTTTTAGCTTCTCTCGGTGCTGGGCTGAGTATCTTTTTATATAATTGGTTACGGGTTAACAAGATTGATATCACTAAATATTTTGAAACGAATCTTTCAACTTTTACGAAAGTGGCACTCTTTTTAATGACTTTTCTTTTAACATATGTTCTGGTTGAATTATTTCACTATTCTCGGAAAAGAAGGATGGTTTCTGTGCTAGGGCGCGAACTTAGGCATTTACAATACTATAAAATCAGGCCAGTAAGAATCGACTTAAAACAATTGCTAGGCTTTATAGTAGTTATTGCTGGACTAGCATTTTTTATGTCCTTGTATTATTTTTACTCAGGTAACTTACTTTTTGGTTTAATGGCTAATGCAATCATCTTTCTATATTTATCGGCTTCTAATGTTGCCTTTGGAACTGAAAGTCATCACTTATATAAAATAAATGATAAAATACTAAAATAAGATGTAGATTATATCGAGAAACTCCTCGAAGCTTGGGAAAAACTTATGATTTCTTAAATTAGTAAGGATTAGAATGCAAAAAATAAAATTATATTATAAAGGGAATCTTCGATACCAATTATTTTATTATCAGGGGAAGCAGTATCTATTAGATAGGTCTCCTAAACATTTTCTCGGATATTTCTGTTTGCCTTTAAACTGGTATTTTTATCATAAGGTTTATACTATTTCAGATGAAGAACTTTTTAAAATCGAAGAAAAAAACTCTAAGGCGAGTAAATTTATCCTTCCAACGTCATTAGCCGCAGGATTGGCAGTTTTTGTGAATGCCTGGGCTCGTATGAATCATATTGATTTATTTGCCAACTTTTATGTGAATTTTTCGATAGTAACTAGCTTGATTATAGTAGTTATTGGTCTATTATTGTCTTTTAGTTTGCTTCAACTCTTATATTCTAAAAAGAAAAAGACTTTGGAAAAATTACTCAATAGATCGTTGGAGCAATCTAATTATTATAAAATAAAACCAATAAATTCATTGCGATTTTACGTAAAAATGCTTCTTTTACGCCTATGTTTTTTTGCTTTAGCTCTTATATTTGCCTTAGCTTTTATTTATATAAAAAATGTTGCTATGCTTTTGATGATGATTTTAACAATGTTCATTTTTCTTGCAAGCATAAACGTTGCCTTTGTACCTGGAGAAGAACGGGAATATGAGATAGTTGATGTTAGATCAAATAATAGTAAAAATTAAACGAAGTGATTAAAGTTAATAAGGAATTCAATTATGAAGAACCAATACACGCAATATATTAAGCAATTACAAGAGTTGATTAACTTGGAATATCCGAGCCAGAAACGATATCCTGGGATCATTCAGGATATTTACAAGCTGACTGAATGTATAGGACGAGGAGAAACGACGGATGAAGTCAGCTTTTTTAGTCTAGCAAGAAGATTTGTAGATGAGACCATGGATTATAAAAGCGATATTTTAGTTGTCTTAAAACAGTTGGAGAAAGAACTGAACAAAGGAAATGACAGAAAATAGAAAACATTATAAAGGACTAGTTCATCTAGTAGAATTTAAGAACAAATTAGTCTATTATGACTTAAAGACAAAGAAATTGTATTTTTCAATTCCAGAAAAAATTTCTAAGAGTCAACAGTACGTTATATTTTCACTGGTGTTGCTCGTTCTTCCATTTATAAGTTTTCTGAATGGATTGACAATCTTTAGTATACCTGCTCACAAGTATCTTTATTTGATTTTATTCTCTTGTCTTTCCTTATTTATCGGAAAATTGCTAGATGTCTATTTTAAGAAAGATTTGGATTTGTATCCGGCTCTATTTACAGATTTTGAGTATTTAGAGTTCTTAGAAGTATCGAAGAAAAATGCGGCTATCGTATTATTCTTTATACGTTGTAGTCTTATCAGTCTGCTAGTATTTGTAATAGTCTATCTGTCATATCCTAGTTTTTTGCCATTATTTTTCCACTCGATGCTTTTGTTTATTCTCTATTTGTGTTTAGCCAATAATTTGCACAAGCGAAAGAAGGTAATGGAGAGTTTGATAAGAAATGCACGTACCAACTAGATCTTTTTGCCTATGGTAAAGAAGAATCAAAAAAGGTAAAGAAAGTTCATTTTTCTAACAACCATAAACCTTGCCTTTGTACCTGGAGAAGAACGTGAGTATGAGGTAGTCCTAAAAAGAATGTAAAAATAATTAAATTCAGGTGATAAAATATGAAAAGAAATTCCTTATTTAAAGCAAGTTTTGAAGAGAGTTTAAATTTATTAGATGATGGGTTTTTACAGTATCAATTGAAGGAACAAGATAAAAAAATGTCCAAACCTCCAAGGAATGTATTTGACTATTTTAAAAACGCTGTTTTATATGGTATATTGACACTTATTTTCCCGATTGGCTTCAATTTCTTATTATTGGTTTTTTCAACAATGCTTTATACTAGTGACCCAAAAGATTTAGTCTTTCCAATTTCTAATCATAATTTTTTAACGGCTCATGTTTATGTAATCGGGTTATTTATATGGCTTCTCTTAGTTCTAATTGGTAAATTTTTCAAACCATTTTTTATTCTTCCATATAGGACTCATTTTCATGTCATAACGTTTTTGATTTGGTTTGTTATAGAGTTCGACCTCGCTGCTATTGGTTTAGCATTACCATTTCTAACAATTTTAGGGATTTTTGCTATTGGTTGTATTCTTTTAGCCTTAATTTATTGGATGTTAAGGATAGAACTTAAAGATTTGAAAAATCTAATGTATGGAGAAGTTAAGTCACCTACCTTACTCGATAAAATTGCTAAAGACCTTGCTATTTATGGAGCAGGTCTATTGGGATTAGCTGTGATTGTTAATTATATTTTCAAAGCATTCTCTATTAATTTTTCACATTCCGTAACTCTTTTAGGTCTCTTCATATGTTGGATTTTGTTAAACATTGGTTTAATTGCAATGCTTATTTTTATGGAGTTTCCTTATTTCCTTTATGCTTACTATAAATGGAAATATCCCGAAGAATACCGCGAGTGGGAGGGAAAATCTTTAGAAGAGTGGTATGGAATGAAATATTTAAAAAAACACAAGGAGTTATTAAAATAGGATTTGGGTGAAAATCATGAAGAAAAGATCTATTTTTAGCGCAAGTTTTGAAGAAAGTCTTAATCTAGAAGATGATGGTTTTTTTACAGTATCAGAAAGGAAATGTTTTCTCTAAATTAGAAACATATTATAGGGAAGGAAAGTCTAAACTAGTTCTTCATATTCAGAATATTGTTTTCACTCTTATCGGTCCTGTCATTATAAACTTTATGATTCTTGTTTTCTCGCTATCCTTGCACAACTCTGATCCTAAAGATTTAAGATTGCCTATCTATCAACATCCATTACTAACAGCTGAGGTATATCTAGTCTGTTTCTTAATTTGGGTATTTATCATATTGATTGGTAAAGTTTTTAGAAAAGCTTTTATACTGCCTTATCGTAATCATTTTCATGTCATCACATTTCTAATTTGGCTTAGTCTTGAATTTAATCTGTTAGCGATTGATATGTCATTACCAACTTTATCTATTTGGATGGTTGCTGCTATTTTTGTTTTTATTACTATATTAGCCTATTTTATGTTTAGCCTTGAAATTGAAAGTCTTAAAAAACTGATGTATGGTAATGGAAGTGGCTCTTCTCTTCGCAACAAAATTGCCAATAAGATAGCGATTTATGGAATGAGTTTTTTGGGAATTGGAGTAATTATAAACTTTATTATAAAAAGTTTTTCCATAAAATTTTCAACTTTATTGGAAGGATTAGGTCTTTTGATAACATGGATTATCCTAAATATTGCTGTGATTGCTATGCTAATTTACATCGAATTTCCTAGTTATTTACAAGCATTTTACAAATGGAAATACCCAGAAGAATATCGTCAGTGGGAAGGTAGGACTGTAGAGGAATGGTATGGAAAAAAATATTTAAAAACACACAAAGAGCTAATAGCTATTAAAAATGAAGTCGATTTATACTAGTCAAAAAGATATGTTGGAAATCTGTCAAGATGGTGATAAGTATTTCTTGCGTTATCCAACTTTTAATATTACCATGCCAGAAGTAGTTCAAGAAATCCCTAAAGAAGCTGCAGATAGTTATATGTCTGGAGAACATACTGGTAAAGAGTTGATGAATTATGCAGATTATGGTTTTTGGAAATCTAAAAAACAGTATACACAAGATGAATCCGATAAGCTTTTCATCGAAGATCATCCTTCCTTTATTTTGAAAAATCCTGAAAATAGCCGTTGTCTTTTCACAGCAGAGGAATTTAGACAAATTGTCACTCAGGCCATTGTTTCAGAACTGGAACCTAGCGAACTTAATGCAATTGGTATAGTTGATAGTCATTTAGAGCTTCTTCTGGTGGATCCAGTTGGCTGGGAGGAAGAGATAGAAGCAGTCCATCTTGAAATTCTGCAAGAAAAAATTAATAATTATATTCACTTCCTCGAAAGTAAGCAGTATGTAGAACGATACGGTGATAAGTTTGACAAAAAAGTCATCCATATTACCTTCCAATATTCTCCATCTGATAATGGACTAGCCTTTCTTGCAGCGGTTCAGAAGGTATTGCAGAATTCGGATATGAGTTTGAAAGTAGAATTACCTGATGATGACATTTTTTCAGATAAGGAAAACATATCGGAAGACTCAAATCATCCCAATCAAGATCAAGAAAAGCTATCCAAAGAAAGATATCTCCAGATTAAAAAAGAATATAAAATGCGACTAGTATTAGTAATAGTTCTATTCGTATTATTATCTATACTAAGTATCGTGCTTATTGTAAATTCCAATAGGTTTATTCCATTAGGAGCGACAGCTATGGCTACAGTTGTACCTTTCAACCAATTCTTTCTCGTTCCGCTTTGGCAAGAGAAAAAAGCCATCGAAGAAGTACACCCTGAATGGAAGGCACTTAGTACCAGTGTAGTTAAGGTTCCCTCAGATGAATCAGATAAAAAGATATTTCCGTTTATCGCATCGGTGTTAGCCTTATTCTTCACATTTTCGATGTTGTATAGACCTGTTAAAGAAAATCCTAAAATTCCTACTATTGAGGAAATTAAAAATATACCTAAAATTGATAGTAACTACATTCCTAAGTCAAAGAAAAGTTCAAATTCTGAACCTACATCTACTACGACAACATCAGATTTGAACGAGACCTCTTCAACTGAAGAAAGTACACCAAGTCAAACTTCAAGTAAGGAGAGTCAAAATTACCCTTACCATATTTCTGGAATGGAGTTAAGAGGGTCATTGATAAAACATTTAAAGATTTCAATGAGAAACGGGAGAATGAACAAAATATAGAACAGACGGAGTCAGGAAATGAGTGACGTAAGCCCTGATAGTTTGTAGTTGTAACTATGGTAAAATGTATTACGTGGAGGGATGATGGATAAATTATACATAGTGGTTGATGGAATTGAACATCAATACTTTGATTGTGATAGTACAGGATATTATTTGATTTCCTATGATCCTTTATCAGAGAATAATGGTTATAAATTATTTGATTCAGAGTTGAAACAATATAGAAAATATTTGACAGAGAAACAGGTTGAAAAAAAATATAAAATTATAGATTATATTTGGTTTAATGAACAAAAATGGGATATTTTTCAACGAAGTGATGATAATTTAGATAAACCAAATTCATGGGTAACGATTGTTTCCGACGATATAGAATTTTTAAATAGAAATGGACTATGGAAGGAGGAGAATTTAGTTGAAAGTAGGTATGGACATTTGTATTACTGTTCTTTACCAATCGAGGCAGAAAAGTTTTCTCTAATTCGAACTAGAAAAAATCTCCCTATATAGTTAAGATAGTAAGAAAGCAGTTTATTATGAAATCAGTTAGTTTTACAATAAAAAGCAACCAATCGCTAAGGATTGGTGAGGTGCTTCAAGCAGAACTTTTTGAATGTTAGTTTGTTCTTATGGTTCTTAATGTATGGAATTAATCTCTTTACCCGTGGTCTTAATAACCTTCTAGCACAGTTATTACTTGCCATAGTGCCAATTGCATCTATCTTCATTCCAGTATGAAAACAATGGAGAAAGCTTGATTTAATGGTCAGGTTCGAAGCTAGTATTCATTACTAAGAGATAATAGTTTTAATAAAAACTTAGAACAAATTTTCCTATATTTTACGTTGATTAAGTGAGATAAATAACTTATAATGAAACTACCATATACAATAGATTGATAGAAAGATGACTTTATCGAAGTATTCTATTTTAAAAAGAATATCATTTATTCTCATTCTTATTGAAATTGCAAATTTTTAAAAGAAAGAAGGTCCGACTTTTATGATGAAAAAAATAGTTTTAATCTTAATGTCTTTTTTTACAATCCTGTTATTTTTCATTGGACCAACTCACGCAGATCTAGTGATACCAGATAGGCCTTCTAATGGTATTTATGATCCAAACCATTATTTATCAGAGGTTGTTTCAGATAAACTAATAGAATTAAATGGTAAATCGGATACTCAAATTGGTATTTATATTGTTGAGAGTTTAAATGGTGAATCTTTAGAAAAGTCAGCCAATACGATTGCCAGATCTTGGAAAATTGGCTATTCGGATTCAAATAAGGGTGCATTATTATTGATTGCTATAAAAGATGGAAAGTTTCGTATTGAGACTTCTAATAACCTAGCTACTATATTGACTGATACAAAAGCTAGGGAAATCTTAGATGCCTCTCGTGATAAGATGCGAGCCAAAGACTATGATGGAGCTGTGATTGATATAATCCAAAACATATCCAATCAAGATTATGACTTAGCTGATGCACCTGTAGTAGAGAGAAATTATTTTTATGAAGTCCCTAAAGCTATATGGGAACTAGTAGTAGAAATTCTTGATCATTTCGGTGTAATTTTTATGATTTCTTTTGTGGTACTTTTTCTTACAGAAGGTAGGGTTTCGGGTAGGAAACGGAGATCTAATAAATTCTATTATGGTAAGGATAAATTATACCCTGATGATAAAGATTTTATAAATGATGGTTCTTGGTCACAAAAAGCATTAACAGCTTACCATATTAAAAATTCAGATGAGTATCATAATGAGAGTAGTAGTGATTCCTCATCGCCTTGGTCGAGTGATGATTGGTCAGGTGGTGGTTTTGATGCTGGTGGATCATCAAGTGATTGGTCAGGTGGTGGTTTTGATGCTGGTGGATCATCAAGTGATTGGTAATTTAGCTTATTTCATAGTGAGTTACCTGCCTTGATCATTTAAAAAAATGATGGTATAGAAAATTCTTGATTTGGAAAAAACCGCTCAGCTGAGCGGTTTTCGTCTATTCATACCCTTTTACAGTACCCATGTACGGATGGCATGGGCAACGCCAGATTCGTCATTTGTTTTGGTGATGTATTTGGCGATTTTTTTGATTTCTGGATTTCCATTTTCCATGACAACGGGGTTACCAACGACTTCCAGCATGGCACGGTCATTTTCTTCGTCACCGATAGCCATGGTTTCATCTTTGGTCAATCCGAGTTTTTCAGCTAAGTGAGTGATGGCTGAACCTTTGTCCACATTCTTTTTAAGGAGTTCGAGGTAGAAAGGAGCAGATTTGTTGATGGAGTAGCGCTCATAAAATTCGGCTGGAATTTTTTCAATCGCAGCATCAAGAATCTCTGGTTCATCGATGAACATACATTTGACAATTTCCTTGTCAGGCATTTCTTCAGGGGTGCGGTAGAAAATAGGCATGCTGACGAGGGTTGATTCGTGCACTGTATATTTTCCGATATTGCGATTTGCAGTGTAGATTCCATCCTTGGTAATGGCGTGCATGTGAACACCAAGCTTACGACTGAGGAATTCCATATCTAGATAATCCTCATAAGTCAAGGATTCACTGATAATCTCATGTCCTGTAGCGGTTTCTTGGACAAGGGCACCGTTGAAGGTCACCACATAGTCACCCTCGTCTCTCAACTGCAAGTCGTCCAGAAGTTTGGCAACACCTGCAATAGGGCGGCCAGTTGCAATGACGACTTTGACACCAGCTTCTTTTGCATCTTGGATGGCAGAAAAGACTTCAGGAGTAATCTCC